>JAPOKD010000116.1 GCA_029977825.1 Planctomycetota bacterium
GGCCGGATGGCTTCCAATTTTCTGCATTCGGGTCCCCACTTAAAAGCATGCCATCGTACGACTTTCCAAGCCACCCTCCATGTTGTCCTGGTGCTTCGCCTCCGGGCGCGGCCGGGTGAAATGCTTTCCATGGCAGTGTTACGAACGACGGGAGCCCATTAGTGTTGGGCCGAACCTTGGAGACCAGTGATCCAATGTGCGGCGAGTCACGCTCGCTTGGTGGAGTCGCATCGCTGTTGAGTACTGGAGCTGGTTGCCCGGTGACTGTGGCATGACCGCTGGAAAGATGGGCTGGGTCACTGTGGTTCAGTGATCTTACGATGGCAAGCTTATCAACATGCTTGCTCAGTCGACTGAAGTGCTCGCAAATTTGAATTCCCGGCACATTCGTTGAGACAGGCTTGAAGGATCCGCGGATTTCATCCGGTGCATCAGGCTTCAAATCGAATGTGTCCAGCTGACTGGGGCCGCCCCACATGAACATGAAAATGCAAGCTTTAGCAGCTTTGCGTCCACTGGCGGTTCTCAGCGCCAGTTGATTGGACTCATTGGCCAACGCTGCAGTTGCACTCCAAAGATCTGGCAGTCCCAGTCCCAGAGCGCCCAAAGCACCTGCTTGAAGTACCGCACGGCGATTCAACGCTGCAAATTCATGGCAGCTTTGTGAGCGCTGGTTGATGTGGTGCGTCTTAGTGCTGGACATGGGCAATAATTTCAGACGATCGTGAAGATGATAACGGGTGTTGCCCTGTTTGCGATACCGACATCCAATTCCTGAAGTTGCGGAGCCGAGTCACAGTTCATAGCTTTTTATATTCGATCGCGCATGAGGTTTCTATCGAATTCCGGTGTCGGGCCAATACAGTTTTCATGATTAATTCCCGTGCTTGCGACTAATTGAAATCGCTTTGTTTTGGCATCGAGTCTGCAAATCAGCGGCTGCCGTGAGCAACGAAGATTCTCCTTCGCCATGGATTTTGTATACTGCATGTCTCACGAAAATCATGCCTGCGAATTTTGAACCTTCGTGGTTTTGACTGATGATCGTACCATTCCCGCCTACAATTCTGCATTTGTCCATGAATGACGGTTTTCCTTTCCAAACCAAGTCGGTTTCAGTACCCCGTGGTGTGATAAATATCGCTTGGGTAATAGCTTGCTGTTTGCTATCGCACGGACAGGTTGAGGCTGACGATTCGCAGGCGACCCAGAAAGTCAAACCGTCTGTTCCAGCCGATCATGCGCAGAGGTCCAAACAGGGAATCCAGCTTTTCAAACAAAAAGTTCGGACGCTATTGGCCACACACTGTTTGAAATGCCATGGAGGCGAATCAACCAAAGCAGATTTTGATTTGTCCAGCAGAGTCGCGCTGATGGAAAGTGGATACGTTGATGATACTGCAGAGCAAAGCCACCTGTTTCAAGTGATTTGTCACACTGCAGAGCCGGCCATGCCGTTAAAGGCGGAGAAACTTTCAGATGATGCGATCAGTGTGATTCGCAAATGGATCGATCTGGGAGCGCCCTACGATGAGCCTTTGGTAGCAGGCGTCAAGGTATCAGGCCCGATGGTGGTCACCGAGTCCCATCGTCAATTCTGGTCGTTCTTGCCACTCAGGGATGTTCCTGTGCCAGAGGTAAGGGATGGCCAATGGTGCCGAACACCGATAGATCGTTTCATTCTCGCCCGACAGGAATCCATGGGATTGCGTCCCAATCCAGATGCCGAGCCGAGAACCCTGGTGCGTCGTGGATCGCTAGACTTGTTGGGCTTGCCAGCGACGTCTGAACAGGTTCACGAGTTTGTGTCCAATCCGACCGATGCCACCTGGTCGCAGCGGGTGCAAGGTTTACTGGAATCACCGCATTATGGTGAGAGGTGGGCGAGGCATTGGATGGATGTTGCCCGGTTTGCAGAGTCACACGGCTATGAGCAGGATTATGATCGTAAGCACGCCTATCATTATCGTGATTTTCTGATTCGTGCGTTCAACGAAGATCTGCCATTCAATCGCTTTTTAGAATGGCAACTCGCTGGCGACGAACTGCACTCGGACAATCCGCAGGCGATGATGGCAACTGGATTTCTGGGTGCTGGAGTTTTTCCAACCCAACTCACCGAAGCGGAGTTTGAATCGGCAAGATACGACGAGTTGGACGATATGGTGACAACAACGGGTGTTGCGTTTCTCGGTTTGTCCGTTGGTTGCGCCCGCTGTCACGACCACAAATTCGATCCGATCCCGTCACGAGACTACTATCGGATGGCCGCCACTTTTACGACAGCGATCCGCAGTGAAATTGATTTGGATCTTGAGCCGGAGCTTAATGAGCAGCGGCGTTTAGCTCACATCCGGCGTCTGGCGGAGCTCGAGAAAGACCTGCGTGAGTATGAAGAAAACGTGTTGCCTGATCTGTTTTCGAAGTGGATTCTCGACTACGACCACCAGCAGGATGTTGCACCGTGGCAGACACTTGATGTTCTTGAAGTAAAATCGGCAGGTGGTTCCAAGTTCGAGTCTCAGACTGACGGTTCCTGGCTGGCGGTGGGAAAGGCTCCGGCTAAAGATGAACTTGTGATTGTCGCAGAATCCAGCTTGGAGACTGCCTCGCGTTTGCGGATTGAAGCGCTCACGCATGATTCGTTTCCACGGAATGGACCAGGTCGTGCGGACAACGGTAATTTTGCCTTGGGTGATGTCAGGGTTACTGTCACGATGGAGCAGGGCGAGAAAAATATTGAACTGAAGAAGGCCGTTGCGACACATCAGCAGAATGCCAGCAGTCTTTCTGTAATGGCATCAATCGATCAGGACCCGATTTCGGGCTGGGCTGTGGATAGCGGAGGTATTGGAAAAGATCAGGCCGCAGTATTTGAGTTTGCCGAGGCTGTTAAAGTACAGGGCAAGGTTCAGTGGTCCATTCGACTACTTTTTAACCATCCCAATCAACGTCATGCCATGGGGCGGATCCGACTTTCTTTATCTGCTCGATCAGATGCCCCAGTTGAAGTCGGATCCAAGGCAGTCAGTCCCCGGTTGATGGCAGCACTGCAGGACGTAAAGCAAAATAATGATCCGGGTTCCAAGGCTTGGGAGACGGCAGTCCAGTGGTACGCGACAACCGTCCCTGCATGGCAGGCAAAGAAAAAACAGTTAGATGATCTTCGTAAGTCAGGGCCCGGTTCCCAGCTGACGAAGGTGATGGTAACGAGCGAAGGCTTGCCACACATGAAACACCATGCCGATGGCAGAGGATTCCCTCATTTCTATCCGCAAACACATCTGCTGGCCCGTGGTGACGTTCAGCAGAAGCAGGAAGTCGTAGAAGCCGGCTTTTTACAGGCCTTGACTCCACCAGACGTGGACAGGAAACATTGGATTTCGTTACCACCCGAGGGTGCAAGAACAAGTTTTCGGCGGGCATCTCTTGCAAATTGGATGACAGACGTTGACCAAGGCGCGGGGGCCCTCGTTGCACGTGTCATTGTGAATCGCATCTGGCAGCACCACTTTGGGCGTGGGCTAGTTGCAACACCCAATGACTTCGGAATTTCAGGAGATACGCCATCGCACCCGGAACTGCTTGAATGGCTAGCGAATGATCTTGTCACGCATGGTTGGCAACTCAAGCGATTACATCACCTGATCATGACCAGCAGTGTTTATCGGCAATCGGTTGCACACGATGAAAAACGAGCTGTGTTGGATCGGGAAAACCAGTTGCTGTGGCGTTGGCAACCCAGGCGTCTTGAGGCAGAGGCGATCCGTGACTCAATGCTGGCCGTTTCCGGGCAACTCGATACCCGAATGTATGGTCCGGGAACTTTAGATCAGAACATGAGGCGTCGAAGTGTCTACTTTTTTATCAAACGTAGCAAGCTGATACCCATGATGATGTTGTTTGACTGGCCTGAGCATTTGGTGAGTATCGGGCGAAGGTCCAGCACGACGATTGCGCCACAAGCGTTGATGTTCTTGAATAGCCCTCAAGGGAGGCAGTATGCCGAGGCACTTGCTTCACGACTGGAATCTGCCTCTGTTTCTGAGGCAGTGGCATCGGCTTATCGTGCCGCCTACGCTCGTGAGCCCACTTTGGCTGAAACTAGGAATTGCACGGCATTTGTAGAGCAGCAGGAAATGGTTTACCTGCAGCAGAAAGTCAAGGATCCCCGGCAAGCGGCATTGATCGACCTTTGCCAGGCATTGATGAGTGCAAGCGAATTCATTTATGTCGAATAGGGCAACACGCAGTTGTGTTGGAAATAAGCTCAGGCCGAAGCGAAGTTACAACGCTCAGGTCAGAACTTAGTGTTTCACAGGGATTTCCTGATATTACTTTTTACAGTTTGAAAACATGAATACCTCCGCGTCCACCGATGCAGTACCGCTAGCGTCGAAGCACTTGTTAAACCGACGGCAACTGTTGCAGCGTGCCGGCTGCGGTTTCGGCATGGTTGGGTTGACGGCGCTGTTGCAGCAACAAGGTATGCTTGAACAGGTGGGGGCATCTGATCTAAGTGACGAACGATCACTCAATCCGCTGGCGCCGCGAGAAGGGCACTTTCCAGCCAAGGCGAAGCACGTGATCTGGATCTTTGTCAATGGTGGGCCAAGTCACGTGGATACGTGGAATTATCGACCCGAGTTGACAAAGTGGAACGGCAAGTCGATTCGGGAATTCGACTCGGAATTCAAAAACACAACAGGTTTTTTCAAGAACTCCGTCGGGAACTTGATGCAGTCACCCTTCAAGTTCACTCCTCAGGGAGAGTCGGGGAAAATGGTGCCTGATATCTTTCCTGAGTTGGGAAAGCATGTCGATAAGATGGCTTTCCTTCTTTCTGGACACACGGATTCCAATAATCATTCCCCTGCCCTTTTCGCAATGAACACTGGGATGCCTCGCATGGGATTTCCCTGTGTGGGATCATGGGCTACGTATGGGTTGGGAAGTGAAAGTAGTAATCTGCCGGGGTTCGTTGTGATGAGCGACCCGCAGGGGCGTGGATTGCCCAAAGGGCATGCCGCAAACTGGAGCGCGGGTTTTCTGCCCGGTGTCTATCAGGGGACTTATTTGCGTCCCAACGGCGAGCCGATCGATAATTTGGTTCGTCCCAAACCGTTGAATGACACAGGCCAACGCAGGCAATTGGATCTGATTAAAGAACTCAATCAGGAACATTTGAAAAAGAACTTTTCCGATGGCGAATTGGCAGCCAGAATTGAGAGTTTTGAATTAGCATTTCGGATGCAGGCCGCAGCCCCTGAAGCGCTGGACATTGGCTCGGAACCCAAACACGTGCAGGAGCTTTACGGAGTCGGTAATAAACAATGTGATCATTTTGCAAAGCAATGCCTGATGTCCCGTCGCTTGATCGAACGTGGGGTCAGGTTTGTGCAAATCTACTCAGGTGGGATGGAAAATCAACGCTCGTGGGATGGGCATAATGACATTGCAGGAAACCACCGCCAGTTCGCGGGCGAGACTGATCAACCTGTCGCAGGCTTACTGGCTGACTTGCAGCAGCGAGGTCTGTTGGATGAGACGTTAGTTGTCTGGTGCGGAGAATTTGGGCGGTTGCCAATTGCGCAAACCGGTGCGAAGCCGGGACGAGATCACAATCCCCATTGTTTCTGTGCCTGGCTTGCGGGTGCCGGCATCAAAGGCGGGATGGATTATGGTGCTTCCGATGAGATTGGATTCAAAGCGGCAGATGATAAGGTCCATGTCAACGATCTGCATGCGACTCTGTTGCATCTGATGGGCATTGACCATGAGCGTTTGACCTACAAATACAACGGGCGGCGTTTCAGACTGACAGATGTTGCAGGCCGTGTGATTGAAGAGATTCTCGCCTGAGTCGAGGGAGGCCTCGCTGCAAACTTGCTGACTTGTGGCGATAGCCAGCAACACCAAGACTCGCTTTTTTCCAGATAACTGGTTGAGCAGAACTGTGATCTGCTTTGCAATTCCAGTTTTCTTCGTTCTTGGCAGACTCGTCCGTTTTGCCGTACAGCTGCAGAACGCCGCAAGCCTACTCAAGGTTTGTGCCGCTGTTGGGCTGTGGCGGAGCATCTACGTCCACCGCGGCAGTTTCCGGGGTAGGCTGCGTTACTGCTGTTTCATCGGTTGCCGCAGGTGTTGCTTCGGTAGTTGTTGTCGAGTCGGTCGTCTCTGTCATGCAGTCAGTTTCTGTGGCGGCGGTGCTCGCGGCTTCGCTCTCTGAGTCACTCGTTCTGTTTGCGTTTGCTAACTTTCTCGCGGCACGTTTTGCGACATGGGCGGCGGCAATCTCTTCCATCGTTTTTACTTCATCCGGGCGGTCTTTTCCAAATTGTTTCAGATACTGGGCCTCGATGAACTCAGTCAGGGGCAACTTCCATGGTTGATTTTCTCGGTCTGCGTATTTCGCGAAACGCTTCGGGCTCAGTCCAAGTTCTCGGGCCATTTGGATATGGGCATCCGAGAGCCGAAACTGTTTTCGGGCGTTGATCCAAGGATGAAATTTATGGGGAATGCGGGGCTTTTTTGCCATGTTGCCAAGATTAGCTTGCTGGTCTCACGAATGAGAACACAGTCCAAGGGGGTGCAGTTGTTGCTGCAGACGCAGTGAGCGTGCTGCTGCGTAAATTGGGGACAGACGAATGCGAGAATTGGAGCGGTTACTGGGGTTATCCATTACCATTTTTATGGCTGTTCAGCATGAACGGATTGCCAATCATGATAGATTTCCCTGAGCTCCGTGCTAACTTGGTCGTCACAGCTTGCATAGCATACTTGCGAGTGACAGCGTGCCTAGCATACGGGTTTGGCTTTACGGCCAGATGGGATTTGCCACTTGCGGGGGCAGGCGTTAGATTCAGACGCATTGGATATTCGATTCCCGGATATCTGTTCACGATCGTCGCCCTTGAGGGGATTTCGCCAGATGACAATACACAGCAGACAGCGGCATTCTTGTCGTGCCGAATTAAGAGACTTGTCTTTCAAAAGAAAGTCACGGTTCGCTTTCACTCCTTTCGTGATCGGCCTTTGTTTACTGGTGGGATGCAATCGGGGAGCTGACCAGGCCGCTAATGGCAAAGGAACCGATGCTGCTTTTAGTGTGACTCCTGCGGATGCGATGAAAGATCCAAAGTTGCGAGCTGCGGCAGCAGACTCGTCTGCAGCTCAGGCAGCAGCAGAGGCGGCGGCTCAACCCATGCCAGATTTACCGGAAACGGGCCTTTCGGTTGGTGACCCGAGCCCTGGTCTCAAACTCGCGAAGTTTGTGAAAGGTGACGCGGTAACGGCCCCTCTCAAAGACAATGTGACTGTGGTCGAGTTCTGGGCTACCTGGTGCGGACCCTGTCGTGCTGGAATGCCTCACATTAGTGATTTGCAGCGTGAATACGGTGACGAAGTGCGTTTTATTGGCGTCACTAGAGAACCCGAAAATGTCGTGACCGAATTTCTGGCTGCGGTGGGCCCAAACGGGAAAACATGGGACGAAGTGATCGATTATCGCTTGGCGTTGGATGACGGTGGTTGGACGAACAATGCTTACATGAAGGCTGCAAATCAGACTGGTATCCCTTGTGCATTTATTGTTGGCCGAGACGGGGTCGTCGATTGGATCGGTCATCCCGGCAGCATCGACCAGCCGCTAAAGCAGATTGTGGATGGCAGCTGGGATCGGCAAGCAGCGATTGCAGAGTCCAAGCAGCAGGCGATGTTAACCAAATACCAGAGGAAACTTAGTGGAATGCTTCAAAGCGGAAGCTTTGACGCCGCATTGTCGCTGCTGGATGAAATTGAAGGGTCATCCGGCGGGAAAACCGTGATGCTTTTGAACACTCGCCTTAACATTCTAATGATGGCTGATCGTACCGACGAAGCATCCGGCGTGCTGGGCGATTTGATCGAAGCCGCGTGGGATAATGCAACCGTGCTGAACGGAGTCGCGTGGGAAACTGTTACAGCAGGTAATCCAAAAGATTTTGAACTTGCTTTTAAAGCGGCCAAACGCGCGAGCGAACTTCGTGATGACAAAGACGCAGCGATTCTCGATACGCTGGCACGATGCCACTATGAAATGGGGCAGCTTGATGAAGCAATTAAGGTGCAGCAGAAAGCCGTTGATCTCGACAGCAACATGCAGGAGATTACCGAGGCATTGAAGAGGTATCAGGACGAGAAGGCTGCGGCTGAGTCCAACTGATTCTCACACGCGGTGATATGTGTCGATAACACGCCAAGCCGTGAAGTCATGGGCCTGACTTCACGGCTTTTTTTGTTCTTCGCAGTACTTTTTGCTTCGCTGTGTTGGTCACTCGTCATCGCCAGGAGGCAACAAGGTGATGGTAATGGAATCTCTTGGAAACTCGTAATGGTCCGTATAGATCGTTCCGTAACCGTTCTCACTGCTATTAGCGATGATGTAGTCGTAAAGCGTCTCTCCTTGTTGAAGAGCAGGAAGACTCTTGAAACTTGGCATCTCGAAGCGTTGGCCATTGTCATCAACAAGGTACAGCCGGAAGGAAAGTGAATAGCGGCCGTCAGGTTCTGCGTTCCAAAGCTGTGGGAAAGTGCCGCGGAACGAGACGGGATACCACTCACTGCCGAATGAGCGATCCACGATTCCCATAGAACTGATCGGTCTGATCGACGATCGTGACGTGCTCATGTCTTGCCAGGTGCCAGTGTGTCGATTGAATATTTCGAGGACAACCTTTTGGTCCGGTTCGGGTGTCAGGCCAGTAAAGGAGATGGGGGTGACGTTGCTTCGATGGGTGGTTCCATCTAGTGGTTGAATGGTACATCCGCTCAGGACCACAAGTGTGCAGATTCCCAAGGTAAGTGCGGTGAAGCGTGTCAGAGTCGTCTGAGTGCAAGCGTCGTGGGTATTCATGGTTTGAGCCTTGATCTGTGTTTGGGGCGACGTGTTCGATGTTCGTTCCACCCTTCAGTGACAGCGTGTATGAAGTGCGGATATTCAACAGATCGCAGTAGTTCGCTTTGTCCCGACATTTGCTGATGCAAAATTTGGGAAATGTTGTCGGTGAACACCCACCGTACGATGCTCGGGGCAGCGTTGTCACTGAACATTCAGAAGGCTGCTTTACGAAAGTCCGGCCAGCAGCGAGTGTGGTTTTGGCTTTTCGATCGTGAAACGCGTTGCATCAGGCTTGGATTTACAGCCTTGATGAAGCATCCCCGAGAGGATTCGAACCTCTAACCTTCGGCTCCGGAGGCCGACGCGCTATCCAATTGTGCCACGGGGACGGATTGGTTTCATGGTTGGCTCACAAGCCCTGTTCGCCCCTTACTTTAACGATGGATGCATGATCGAGTAAGTGATAGGTTTAACGCCGCAGCCGACTTTTTATCTGCAAAATCTCGTATTATGTCGCTTGCGATGCATTGGCTTCCCTGAGGTCACTAATGATGTGTTGAACCCTATCGACGGTTGTTTGGCCATGGTGATTGGTTTTGCCTGCTTTTCCGGCCCTCGATGGCGATAATCAAAGGCTCGTCGATCAAAGGCCTGTCCAGCTAGATCTTCAGGGGGGGAACGCGGGCAGATTCGGAGGGGCATGCTAAAAAGGAAATCTCGCAGCCATTTGGTGATCCGACGGGATTTTCAATTCATCCCATGCAATTCGCGTGCTATCCTGAAATGAAGTCAAGTAGCACAACTATGGTTCAGAGATGTCGTTGAAGACAAAAAAAGCTCCTAAACTCGCACTTAGTCAGCGGTTCCATGTTCGATCCGGGTTCACCATGATCGAACTGCTTGTGGTCATTGGGATCATTGGGCTGCTGATCGCTATGCTGCTACCCGCTGTGCAGGCAGCGCGGGAGGCTTCCAGGCGTACCGATTGTTCCAATCGTGTGCGTCAATTGGCGCTCGCAACTCATATGCATCACAACGCTTTCAGGTATTTTCCGCCTGCCCGCTATGAGTCAAGGCCGGATGCGGCACCCTACGATCAATGCGGGCTGGAAACACCTACGTGGCTGGTCCGTGTCATGCCATTCCTTGAACAGGTGTCTCTTGCCGATGCATGGGATTTGTCCAAGCCCTGGCATCAGCATGACGAGAAAGTTCGGACCGTTGTGCCCGATGTTTTTCTTTGTCCCTCGCGCCGCAGTGGCACGAGTCCTGTTGGGATCCGAGACTTGCGAACAACAGTTACTGGAGAGGGTGGCAGGTTGCCGTGTGGATGTCCCCTTCCGCCTCGTCCGCGAACCGTGTCGATGAGTGTCAAAGGGGCTCTTTGTGATTACGCGGGGAATCATGGGGATTTGACGCCCGGAGCTACAGGTGATCCCACTGATTTCTACTTTGGAGGCAACGGCACCGGTGTGATCATCAGCGTTCGGCCAAACTGCAAGAATGGTGAGGCCATCAGTCCCGCAGATCGCATTCGCATGGCGTCCGTAAGTGATGGGACATCAAGTACATTCCTGTTTGGTGAGAAGTTTGTGCCACTGACCAAGCTTGAGCAGTTCCCGTTTGATTCTCCTGCCTACGATGGTGATCATTTGCCGGCCTCTTGCCGTCTTGCCGGACCAGGCCTCAGATTGGCAAACGGTCCGCGCGATGTTCTGGCAGACATGTTCTCGTTTGGAAGTTGGCATCCAGGGGGAACTCATTTTGCATTAGTTGATGGCAGTGTGCGTTTCTATAGCTCTCAAACCGACACGAAGGTTCTCGGTTCGTTGGCCAATCGACGTGACGCACGTGTCGTCGAGTTGACGCCGTGACGATGTTGTATCGCACACGGCGAGGTTTTCTCCTCGCAGCGACATTGCTGCTCCTGATCGCCGGTTGCGGTACGTCAAGTGGTCCTACCTCTGGTGTGGTTCGGTTTGACGATGGCACACCAGTCACTTCCGGAAGCATCGAATTTCGCAGACTGAGCGATAAAGCACGCTTCGCCAGTCGTATTGACCCGCAGGGAATGTTCCAGCCCACCAGTCTGGA
>JAPOKD010000150.1 GCA_029977825.1 Planctomycetota bacterium
CCATCGAGGCGATCGTTGGTCGAGCCAGCTGCGCGAAAAAACTGGGAGATGATCGTGAGTGCGAAATTCTTTTCCGGAAGGCCAGTGAAATGTTGAAACTGATCCCCGCCGAGTCAGATCCTGAATTCGCAGAAACCACGCGTTATGACCGTGAGGGATGGCAACAGCTTCTGGATTGGATGATTCAGGATTTTGATAAGCAAAAAGCGTGATCAAGGAAATTGAGCAATCATGAACGGAAATGAAGTCGCTGCCTTGATACAGCAAAGGTGGGAGATTCTGGATCGACTGTTGAGTATCGGTCGATTGCAAATGAGAGCTATCGAGCAGGGGCAGATGAGCGAACTGATGCGTCTGCTGTCTGAAAAGCAGAAACCCTTGAATAGGCTCATTGAACTGGGGGGGCAACTTGAGGTCGCCAATGCTGACCATTCAGATGAGCGATATTGGGATAGTGATGACATCCGAGAACAGTGTCGGAAACAGCAAGACGATTGTGAACAAATGAATCTCGAACTGTTGTCAATCGAAGCAGAGTGTGAAAGCAAATTAAGCCAAAATCGTGATGAATTACGTCAACGATTGGAACGGGTTGATTCAGGATGGCAGGCAGTTTCGGGATACGCTGATCATGCAGCTCACACCACCAGTGGCGGTTCCCTTGACCTGTCGAGCGATTGACCCGGTGAGTCAAGAGCTTCACCTGACCCAACCGTCTTTCACCACCGTCACGCTGACTGCGTGACGCGATTTGTGTTGGTGAAAGACTGTTTCCTGACACACGCCATGCGGTGCACCGGATGCAGCTTGCCGGATGCATCCTGCCAGTGCAGGCATGGAGGTTGATGCCTTCCAGCATAAAGCCGAAGGCTACCGGAGACTGCGAGTTTAGAGAGCAAGTGGAGTTGATGAAGTTTCTCAGACGACAGCAGATGTAGTTTCATCTGGAACGATAGCAAATAGGAAACTTTGGAATCCACCTTGCATCTCTTCGTGAATGGCTGGTATGCAACTTAACGACGTTTTTTCCTTTTGACCGCTGCACCGAACACATCGGGAGCGTACCATGCCAAATCATTGGATCGATCCAAGTCAGTGCCAATCTTTAGCCGTTCTTGTGGAATCGGTGACAGCACCACTTTTAATCGAACACGAGGCCCCGATATGTCTCGAACTTGACATTGATACTTCGTTTGAGGTGCCGGCTGATTCGGAACGCACCGTTGATCTCATTCAATCGTTGGTCAATCAGTCACTTTCAGAAATGCCCCATGGCGGAGATTTGACGATTACCGCCTGCGAGACGGAGCAGGGGCTCGAATTGGAACTGGCAGATACGGGCTGTGACATCGAAAAACGTTCGCAACGTACTCCCATTGCGGCTGCCGCACTTGGAGTGCAGTTGGTTTGGCAGAACTGCCCTCAGGGTGGAGCCGCCGTCACAATGACCTTTCGTCGCCAAAGCGGCTCTGGTCGGATTGCAGCTTGAACAAGAGATGTTGCAGCTTGGACACGAGAGGATTGGGTAGGCCGATTTGATGTTTGGAATTTTTAACTCAACAACGATTCCAGCTCTGGAGCAAACGCTTACTTTTTCCGAGAAGCGTCATGAACTCCTGGTTGGAAATCTAGCTAACTTGGATACACCGGGTTACCGAGCAAAAGATCTTGACGTTGGAGACTTTCAAAATGCGTTGGCCGAGTCGATTGACATCCAGCAAAAGGCAATCGACTCGGGGGAACCATTAACAAGAGATGATATTCGGTCGGGACCACGTGATGCGATGGAGCAGGTGGTTTACCATGATCAGAGTGACGTGTCTCTGGAAGGGCAGGTTTCAGAGGTCGCAAAAAATGAACATATGCATGCTTTGGCGATTACAACCATGCGAAGTCAGTTTGCTTTATTGAGAGCCGCTATTACCGAGCGTGCTTAGAAGAATCAACTCATCGGTTGTGCCAGCGTGCCTGACTTGATGTGAAGGAATGGAGGAGAGTCTATATGTTGCGAGCACTTGATATCAGCACTTCTGCGTTGGTCGCAGAGCGAACTCGATTGAACGCAGTGGCTGGGAATATAGCCAACATCTCAACACTCAAAAATGAGAAAGGTGAGGCGGAGCCTTATCGAGCGCGGGAGGTCGTGTTTCAAGCGGATGATGAGATTTCAACACAAGGTGCTTCTGGTGTGAAGGTTGAGGAGATCCGGTCCAGTGACGCGGAACCCTTGTACCGTTATCAGCCGCAACATCCGCTGGCGATCAAAGAGGGGAAATGGAAGGGGTACGTTGCCTACCCCAATATTGACTTGACGACGCAGATGGTGGATGCCCTGGAGTCGACGAGAGCGTATGAGGCAAACGTCGGTGTCATGGAGATCACGAAGAATCTGAGTCGCGAAACGCTCACCATTTTGGCTTAGCTTTCAACACCCGGCGATTAAGTGTCCCCTGCCCTGCCCTGTGACTTCAATCTGCTTCCTTAAAACTTGAATTGCGAATCTGGCACGGTTGAAACCGATTTGAATCATGCGACCCATCAACGGAATCCAACCGCCACTTCGCCCAGAATCACTGATTGGTGGTTCGGGTGCGAAGTCTGGAAGTGTTGATTTTCAATCGGGGATTGATGAATTCGCCAAGGTGCTCACCAACGAAGTCAAAGATGTCAATTCGATGCAGATCGACGCCAATGATATGGTTCATTCATTGTTGACTGGCGGCGATGTTAACGAGGCTGAAGTCTTGACGGCGGTGCAGAAAGCGGATCTTGCGTTTCGAATGCTGTTGCAGGTACGTAACAAGCTGGTTGAAGCCTATCGAGAAGTTCAGCAAATTCAGATCTGAGATGATCAGATTGACGATTCTTTATCCCGAGCATTTTAAAACCGGATCATACAAGTCACTTTTATCGCCGAAGTATCTGAGCATTCATGAGTTTTTTGAGACAATCAACTGATCAGGCGCGGCAGGTTTTCCTGTCGATGCCGATGCAATCACGGGTCATGGCAACGATGTTGGTCGCTGTGATTGCGATTGGGCTGGCCTTTCTTGTTCGAGGCTCTGAGACGAAGTCATCTGAATATCTGTTTGGCGGTCGCTCCATGGGCGAACAGGAGATGGACTCCATTGAGGTCGCATTGAGTGCTTCCGGTTTGAACGATTGGGAGCGTGAAGGACGGCGAATCAAGGTCCCCAAGGATGCCAAGTCAACATACTTGGCTGCATTGGGAGATGCTTCAAGCCTGCCGATTGCCTTACGAACCGAGGTTGATCAGGCCATAAAAAATAGCAGCCCTTTTGATTCATCTGATCTTCGGCACTCTCGCGAAATGCATGCCAAGGAGAAGGATCTTGGAAGTAAGATTTCAGCCTTTCCTGATGTTCGATGGGCCAGTGTTGAATATGATCGTGGCGAACGTGTCGGGCTATCTCGTGTAGTGCCGCAATCGGCCAGCGTGATGGTTCAGCCTGAGGGAACTCGGTCATTGCCACGCCAGCGTATCCTTGCGATCCAGGAATTGATCCGTGGGTCTTACGCCGGAATGGCAACCGATGACGTGGTTGTGATTGATACTAACAGCACAACAGGTAGTGTGACTGCCGAAGAAGAAGACCCACTGCTCACAAAGCAGCGTGAGGCTGAAACACACATTGAGCACAAACTGCGCAAGCTTTTGGTCGAATATCCTGCCCAGATCGCAGTTTTCGCTGAAATTGATCCAACAATGGACTCGGAATTGGCTTCGCTGAAATTCGATCCTGAACCGACCAATTTAAGGAATAGTTCCAAGAAGATTGAAACGACGCGGAATCAACAGATTCCAAGTGGTGTCCCTGGTGCTGATCCCAATGCCATTGGTAATCGGGCACAGAGCATAAGCAAGGATGTAGAAGTTCTGAACACCACACAGGATGAAAGGGACACCAGTGGTGTAGCGGGGCAGCAGTTTGAGAGCTCAAAGCTGGCGGATTTGCAGGTCAAGGCTGTTCGAGTTTCGATCATGCTACCAACCAGTTACTACAAGAATCTGAATATTCAGAATGAATTGCTCCGTGATTCAACACAAAAACCGGAAGACATTGTTCTTGACGATGCGAAATTGGAGTTGTTGAGAGTCAAGACGGAGAAAAAGATTTCGGAAATTGTCAGTCCTCTGCTGCCCCAAGTCGCAGCAGGTACGGATCCTGTTACGTTGGTTACTGTGCGAGATGCGCCAGAATTGCCCATCGCCAAACAGGCAGAGCAGTTGGCTACGAGTCAGGCTTTGAGTTGGTTGGCCGAATCGTGGCAGACAATCGCTCTTGTGTTGCTAGGCCTGGTTGCCCTCCTTGTGGCCCGTTCAGCAGCAAAATCTGCAGGTAATGCCACACCAGCTGAGTTCCAAGAGGGTTTTGGTCTCGAAATGCCTGGCCCAACTCCCGTTGAGCAGGATGTTGAGGAAGAGGCGGAACGTATGACAATCACCGGTGGATCTCTTAAAGACGAACTGTTGAATCTGGTCGAGGATAACCCCGAGGTCGCTGCAAATGTGATCCGCGGATGGGTCGGAGACGCCGCTTGATCTGATCCATTGTGATTCGCGGCTCAGAGCCAGTGACAGTCAAGACTGAATCTGACCAATTCGAGACGGAATTCAATCCTGAATGCTCCCTGAAAGCTGGCGGTGATGTGAAATGAAGTGATTTCCTCTTCCAATACAGACGCAAGTTTGACTACAAGAGGAATTCCAAGGCCAACAGCGATGGATTGCCCGGTACTTGGAAATGGATCAGGTTTTGCATGGCACGAGGGAGCGGCCCCCAATGGCGAACGGATGGGACTCAGGATTAGAACGTGAGGCGATGTTGCGTCGCGTCGCGATCGTGCTGAGTAGTTTGCCAGCGCCGGTTGCCGCCAACCTGTTGGGCGAGATCGACGCCGACACGAAAGTGGCAGTGCGACGTACGATGATGTCCTTGGCAGACGTTGATCCGCTTGAGCAAAAACGTGCCTTGCATGCGTTCAAAATCTCCGTCCAGAAACCTGAGGCTTCCCCCGACCAATTTCAGGCTTCGAGTGATCGTGAAATCCCTGCATCGAAGTCTCAGTCGCAAGGAAATGCTGCTTCCGCAGCCGTAAGATCGACTTCCGGACACGCTCAGACATACGGCAAAGTGAATGCGCCAGATGAGTCCGATGAAAATCGACATCCGTTGGCTTTTCTGGAAGAGGTGGATGAGCAGGTGCTCACCAACTTACTGAAAACGGAACGTCCGCAAATTGTGGCAACTGTTTTGGCGTCTATAAACCCGGAGCATGCAGCACGTGTTCTCGCTTTGCATGGGAGCGGGCTTGAGGATATGCTCGGTCGCATCGGGAAGATCGAGACCATTCCTCCGGCGTCGCTCGCGGAGCTCGCCGATCATTTTCGAAAATCGCTCGGGAAACAGGCCGTTGGGGTCAGCGATACGCTTGGACGCCGGGCCTTGGACGCAATTCTTGCCGCCATGCCTCGCGAGCAAGACCAGCGATCTGAACATCAGGGTGTGGTGACTCGTCAAACTCATTCACCCGGATATGAATCCAATGTCGAGTACAAGCGACAGGATTCAGACTTTCCATCTGCTGTCACTGCTGAAGAAAACCTGAGTTCCAGGCTGCGCATCGCGGAAGGAACTTTGCCTCCACAAACCGATCGTTCTTCCAGATCAGCTGACTCGGCGACGCTCCGTAATACCAATGAATCCCTGGTATCACAACACGCTGCGGCAGATGCTGCTATTTCTGGATCCTTGGGATCAGCAACCCCAGTGAATGAACCAATGCGGTTCTCGTCCACCGATTCGATTCATGAACATCTGGTGCAGCTTTCACCGCAGCTCCTGTGCGAAACACTTGGCAAAGTTCCTGCCCGATCTGCGATGCTGGCTCTTTGTGGTTTACCCAATCAGGTCACGTCGGCAGTTCTTGCTCTGCTTCCCAAGTCCGAGTCACGCAAAGTGCGTGAAGCAATGAACTCCTTGGGTGCGTTGCAGCTGCGGGAGATTGATCAAGCGAAAGAAGCAATCGCTTACACATCGCTCGAAGTGATAGATGTTCAGATTCCCAATGTTGCCTGATTGAGGTGTGATTCATGGCCACCGTCCTAAAGTCAGGTGATCGAGACAAGCAGCAGGCTGCTGCTCAAAAGGCGTCCGCAATCGCCGGATTCAATCTTAGTGATCTTGCGGATGAGGGACGCACACGTCTGGAACAGTGCCGTCTGCAGGTGCAGGAAATGCTGGCGAAGGCACAGCAAGATGTGGAGGGAATCCATAAAGCTGCTGAGGAACGTGGTTATCAGCAAGGATTGGATCGGGCTGCGATTGATGCCAAAAAAAAACTGCAAAGTGAAGCTGAGCAACAAGCCAAGTCCAGCACATTGGTGATGGAGCAGGCGGTGAAGCACATCCGTGACACGCACTCGCAATGGATGGAAAGTTATGGAGAGGCGTTGACCCAGACGGCCCTCGCGGCCGCCGAAAAAATTGTACAGCGAAGACTTGACTCCGATCCTGAATTGGTCGTTGCCTGGGCAAAAGAGGCGTTGCACAGCACGCGTACAGCACAAAGTTTGACGCTCATTCTGCATCCAGAGACGCTCGCCAAAGCTGGTCCAGCTTTTGAAGCGATGGTCATGGCCCCCGGGCTTCCTGAGAATACTCACATTGAAACAGATGAAACCCTTGGCCTGAATGACGTGGTTGTTCGTCAGGCTGGTGGTGAAATTCAGGCAGGACTGACCGCTCAGCTTGAGCGACTGAAGGAGTTGTTGCAGTGATGAATACCGCGACCGGACTCGTTGAATTTGAACCACCAGTCTTGCCTGATCCCAGGGTGAGTCGCACCTTGATTCAGCAAGCCGTTGCCTACGAGGTACGAGGACGTGTTTCAGCGGTTGCAGGCGAGTCTGTAGAGATTGAAGGGATGACAGCACCCATCGGTGCCATCTGCGAACTCAAATCACAGGATGGAGCGATTACACGTTCTCGTGTGATTGGATTTCGAGGGGTGCGTCCCATCCTTGCGCCCTTGGAAAGGCTCAATGCTCTGGCTGCCGGAGACTCGGTTCGCCTTGTGGACACGACCTTGAAGCTACGAGTGGGACCCTCGTTGTGTGGACGTGTGATTGACGCATTCGGGCAGCCTGCTGATGGCAAGCCTTTGCCGAAAGACTTGATGACGGTCGATGCAGAGAGAGAGCCGCCTGAATCTCTGGAACGCCCGTCGATCGATCAACCGCTGCAAACAGGAATCCGGGCCATCGACACCATGTTGACCTGCGGGCAGGGGCAGCGATTGGGAATATTCGCAGGTTCCGGGGTAGGGAAAAGTACTCTCCTGGGAATGCTCGCAAGAGGTTCCAATGCAGACCGGATTGTGATCGGGATGGTGGGTGAACGTGGTCGAGAAGTACAGGAATTTCTCGACCGCGCTTTAGGTGAAGCTGGCTTCGCAAGGAGCGTGGTTGTCGTGGCGACCAGCGACCGACCGGCAGCTCAACGTGTGTCTGCTGCCTGGACGGCCACGGCGATCGCTGAAGCGTTTCGCGATCAGGGCGAAAACGTACTCTTGTTGCTTGATTCGGTGACGCGGTTTGCAATGGCCCAGCGGGAGTTGGGGCTTGCGGCAGGTGAGCCACCCACTACGCGAGGTTACCCGCCAAGTGTATTCAATCTGTTACCAAGATTGGTCGAGCGTGCTGGCCGAACCGAACGCGGTTCCATCACCGCCTTCTATACCGTTTTGGTTGAGGGAGATGATCACAATGAGCCGATTGCGGACACGCTTCGAGGTTTACTCGATGGCCATCTCGTCTTGAGCCGGGATTTGGCTGCAAGAGCTCACTGGCCTCCGATCGATATCCTTCACAGCCTGAGTCGTTTGCAACCACACCTTGTTTCGCGTGAGGCCTTGCAGGCCTCTGCCATTGCCCGTCAGCACTTGAGTGAATACCACCGACACGCGGACCTGATCTCGATCGGGGCCTACCGTCAAGGTAGTGACCCTCGTGTCGATGCCGCCATTGCAATGCGAGAGCCGCTTAATCTGTTCCTGCAGCAGGAGGCGACTCAAATCACACCCTTGGAGGATTCCAAGAGGTTGTTGATGCAACTTGTCTCTGCACAACCGGTAAATCCTAAAGCAAATGTCGATATCCCAGGGCAAAATCCCCCAGAAGATAGTAAGGTTGGAGAGAGCCCGGGGATCATGACAAACTGAATATTTCACGCCATTCGCCGATTCATGACCACGAGGATTTGTCTTGCCAGCCGAATTTCGATTTAAAGCCCTGCTCGATCTGCGACGTCAGCAGCGCGATGAGGCGGGTGCTGCTTTGGGACAAGCCAATGACGCGATCACCAAGGTTAACTCCCAAATAGACGAACTCGAGAGCGAACGCGCGGCCCTTCGCGGTACCGCGGATGTCAGTCGCTGTGGCGATGTTTCTGTCGATGCTCTGCTGGCACACCAACGGTATGACTTGCAACTTCAGGCAGATGTCAAAGGGCTGCAGTCAACCGTGGAAGAGTTGACGGCCGAGATGGATAAAAGGCGAACGAAATTAGTTGAGGCCGAAGCTGAATTGAAACGCTTCGAAAAACTAAAAGAAAACGATGAAGCCGAATTTCGAGCATTGGAATCTAAACGAGAACACGCAGAGGCTGACGAAGTTTCAACACGCCGGTACACCCTCCAGCGACAACGGTAACCGATCATGATGTCAAAAATCCTACGCGGACTCGCTGCCTTCTGTGTGGCTACTGTTCTGACTCAGGTGATCCTGTTGAGTTATTTCCTGATTCGGGGAACGCTAAACCGGAACTCTGCGATCCAATTAATCGCCTTGGTCAATGGAATCGATGTCTCTGGAATGCGTCTGCAGGAAATCTATCGCCAGAGCGAGGACTACGAGCAACCAAGTTACAACGAAATCCTGACGCAGAGAAAAATGATGAGTCTCGATATGGATGTTCGTCTGCGAAGCCAGCAAGAGTTTCGAGATGAACTCAGCATCATGCTTGCAGACTTGCGGACCGATCAGGATCGTTTCAGTGATCGCTTGCTAGCATTTCGAAATGAGCTCAAGGAACTCAGCGAGGAAGCGCAGGACAATGGTCTTCAGGACGTACAGCGTACGTTGCAATCACTCGATCCTGAGCAAGCGAAAGAGCAATTGCTGATAATGTATGACGATAAAAGAATTGATGACGTTGTCACAATCCTTCAAGCCATGTCCACAGATGCACGAAAAGACATATTGGCAGAGTTCACTACGCCGGACGATGTAGACATTCTCGCGGATGTTTTGCGTCGTATCAGCGAGGGCATGCCAGTTTCATCATTGATCAAAGAGACGGACGAGAAACTGTAGTCCTCGGTGCATTAGCTAGCATGGCGCGACCATGCCGCTTCTTTCCCCGGTGGTTACGAGATCGGACGTGACTGGGGGGAGCCAGAGATGAGTGATTTGGAATCGGTTCTTCGTGCGCGAGACGCGATTATCACCGAGGTGGCTGGGGGGAAACTCCGTTCGCTCGCTCGCGGTGGTGGCGATCAGGCGTCTCATGAAGGCTTATTGGATGCATTTGCAGAGGTCTTCGCTCGTATGTCGCAGTCGAAGATGGCTGTTCCACAAGATGAGCAGGTCCAACCCTCTGAGGACGCTACGAAGCCCCCGTCTGATGCACCGCTTGAATCGGAAACGGAATCGCAACGCGATGACAGCCAACAACACTGTGTCGCTTGGAAACAGGATGATCGGTCCACTGAGG
>JAPOKD010000856.1 GCA_029977825.1 Planctomycetota bacterium
AAGATCATCGGGTCAGCAAATCCTTTCAAGGAAGGAGACGCACTGTTGGGTGTTGCCGCTGCGAATAGCTCGGTGCGGGATACCGCTCGCCAGTTGCTATCGAACACCAGGCTGGCAGACTTGGATGCCCATCCAATTACGCAAGATCGCTTATCTCAGTTGCTGCGTCAGAGTATAGCGCGTAGTGAACACAAAACGATTCAAAGCCAAAATCTTGGACAATTGAAGCGATTTCTCCTGGATCGTGATGAGGTAGAAATCAAGGCGGTGCTTCCATCATTGTCCAGTCTCGTGATTGGCTGCGTCGTTAAATTGATGAGTAACGAAGAATTGATCGCGGTCGCCTCGAAAATATTCAATCCTCTTCCTAATAGCAACATTGGTGCTCGGGGCTACTTGGGAGCACGTGTGCAGCCAAACTCCCCTACTGATAATCTTGAGGATATCCGTTGGCAGGTATTTGATGCATGGGCGTATGGTGTTGGTGATGTTCTGTTGGGAACCA
This sequence comes from Planctomycetota bacterium, assembly GCA_029977825.1. Lineage (GTDB taxonomy): Bacteria > Planctomycetota > Planctomycetia > Pirellulales > Pirellulaceae > Rubripirellula. Next base: position 506 of record JAPOKD010000856.1, read on the forward strand.
ATCCAGTTTCCAGCGATTCGGATTCGGTAGCCGCGGTTGAACGTACACTGCAGCACATCCTTGAAGTCTTTGGTTTGCAGGAGGAGTTGCCCCATTGCGTATTGTCGCACATCGACGTGCAGGCTGAAGTTGAGCAGCAACAGTCAGGCAGCACAGCGCTTTGGTTCCAGAGCATTGCTGGCACTGATAGTGCGAATCAGACTTTTGATATCAGCATAGAGAAGATGTTGGCTTATGCTCGGCAACGCACTGGGAAATTTGACCTTTATTTTGAAACCGGACAGGGTGCAGATTTTACAAATGGTCATGGCAACGGTTTTGACATGGTTGTGCACGAGTCGAGAAAGTATGGTTTTGCGCGGGCATTGAAGCATGAAGTTGAGAAGGCCAAGTCAGGGACTGATTTGAAACCATGGGTCCATTTGAATGATGTTGCAGGTTTTATCGGGCCTGAAGTGTTCCGAACCAAAGAGCAATTGGTTCGATGTTGCCTTGAGGATATCGTCATGGGAAAACTGCATGGTTTGACGATTGGCCTTGATGTCTGCTCCACCCTGCACATGGACGTCTCCTTGAATGATCTGGATTGGTGTCTTGACCAGATCATGCCTGCAAACCCGGCGTATCTGATGGCGTTGCCAACCAAAATTGATCCAATGCTGGGTTATCTGACAACGGGTTATCATGATCATTTGCGCATACGGCAGAAGTTTGGTTATCGAGTGAATGACCCGATGTGGGATTTCTTTCGCACGATTAATGTGATCGATGAACAGGGCAAGCCAACTTCCCATTTTGGTGATCCTGCGTGGGTCTATTATCAATATCAGCAACGAAAAGGAGACGCCAGGTCTGAGCAGGCAATCAGGCGAGAAGCAGAGCGCCAGATTGCCGCTGTCCGAAGCAGGGGAGTGTTCATTACTGAAGGTCACGGAGCATCTTTCTCAGATATCCCGGAATCCACTCAGCGCAATATCAACCGCATTTACGACGATGCGAAAAAAAGCATTTGGGCGCAATTGACACCTGGGTTCATCAGCGAAGTTCCTGTGTGCATGGCTTTGGATACCCAATCGAAAGATCGAAACGACTACATTTTACATCCGACCAGTGGTGAGAAACTGCTTGAGCCTTCTGCCTTGAAGGTGGAAGGACTTCGTATCAAGCATGATAATCAATTCAATGTCCAGATCGTCATATCCGATGGGCTTAACGCCTTGTCGATTATGGAGAAGAATCATCTGAAGCCATTTCTCAGAAGCTTGCGGGAGCAACTGCTTCGCGAAGAGTTCAAGCCGGCACCAGAGAATATTGTTGTGAATTCGGGACGCGTCAGGGCGGGCTACCAGATCGGTGAAATTCTGTTCGCCCAGACCAGAGGTCCACGAGCACTATTGCATGTGATTGGGGAGCGGCCCGGCACGGGCCATCGTACCTTCTCTGTCTACATTACTGCTCCCGACGGACAAGTTTGGAGCAGTCGTGGACGAGTGGATCACAATATTACCAAAGTCGTCTCTGGAATCGCGTCTACCGCTTTGCTGCCAGTATCTGCGGCTAAAGAGACTGTGCGTTTGCTTCGGTCTCTTACTGTCTAAGCACTGCCGGTTGATTTGAGTTTCGGATCTCAACACAGACTCGAACGCAGCGCAACACAAAATGCCAACCGAATAGCGAACAAGGTCCATCGCCGTAAAATCGAACCCAAGAACTAATCCACCTAGTGTTGTCTTCCGTAATGCAGTAATCCATGGTGCGTGATAGAGTTGACTCAACTCGATAGTAAAGGCACATGCGAGAGCAAGAATAACCCGTTGAAGTAACGGTTCTTGGGGCAAAAAGAAACTGAGTAACAGGTAAACCAACGCTGCCCAAAAGGCATCCCCCGCATGATTCTTAATGAACACGGGAGGAAAAAATTCAGCATGGCGGGAAGCCAATCCAAGCACTAGCACTACGGCGGCTGCCGCGGCATAGATTAATCTTCTTTTTTGGGTGGGCTTCACGTCTACTCGATTGGTAGAAGAGGATCGCAGGTCACCGTCTGTGTCGGTATGTGCAAAGTGGCACAAGCATCCGGCTATGTGTCTCGTTCAGATCTGTTTTACTCAGATCCATGGTGCTGGAAGAACCAGATAATGAGTTACCCACGGCGTGATCTGTGCTGAAGTGGCCAAGTGATAATATTCAGTGGAATGAAGAAAAAGAACTGGTTTCATGTTCGGTCGGTTCGTTTGGCTGATGTTGGCGGAATGAACCATCAATGGGGTTTTGCGCGCCCCGAGCGGGTCTGAAATGTGACTATAGAACTGTACTGGTTCTCGCGACAGTATGTGACTCAGGACTTCGGCTTCTCTCTTGTCCTGCTTGGCAATGTCTCACTGTCTGCGGTGCATGTTGGGATCACAATCTTCCATTTTCTTATCACAAGGGCTTTCGTTTGAAGCATCTTCTGCGCACTTTTTATGACAATCGCATGTCCTGCCCATCAGGTGGTTATTC
>JAPOKD010000164.1 GCA_029977825.1 Planctomycetota bacterium
ACCAATCGCGTTCCGGTTTTTTGTCAGCTTCCCACAACGTGCTCGATGGCGTGAAGAAATGTGCGAGCTTTCGTCTGGTTGCCAATCGCGATCGCGCCATTGAATGGGCGGTCACTGAAGCGGCTCCCCAGGACACAATCCTGATCATCACAGGCGAGCGTGGTCAGACCGCACACGAGCAGCGAACCAATCTCGCCAAAATTGAACAGTGCATTGAACGGGCTCGCGGGAATGCTGAGCAAAGAAAGACAGAGACAAAGCCCAAGCTATCCATTTTTGGATCTTGAATGTCTGCGTGCATTTGCAACCCCGAACGCTTCATTCCGCGACCTGGGGTTCGTGTCGGTAACCGCGGAAGGCAATGACTCCATACCCCTGAGGCCGCACTTCATATGCTCAAGGCGGACGGATGGCAACCGCGTGTCTGCAGAGGCATCCAAGTAGTGAGCCTGCCCAACCCAGGACTTTGCCGGGGGGCTTGGCAGCTAGAGCGTGATGCAGTGGACCATCAGTGCCTGCCATTCGGCCCACTGTGCCAGCATGCAGCTTTGATATGCATCACTATTTTTTTCCCCTGCTACACGACTACATTCGTCAACGAAGTCAAACGGATCTTGATATCCCCCTGTCGTGACGTCGGCCAGTTGTTCAAATACGGGGTGCTCTCCAACCTTGCGGAACCAGTACTTTGAATTGCCAAAGTCACCCTCTCGGCGGTGCATGATCCCGTGCCAAAAGCTGCCATTGCGGCACGGCAGTGCTTGGCTGAAGGAGTGACTTGTTTCGAGATCACCAGCGAGAAGCCAAAACCCTGAGAGACACAGAGCGGCCTGTGACCGGGTCAAGGCCATCGTTTCGCCGTTCGCGAAGACGAGTCCAGAATCAGAAATTTCAGCGTTTTGTAGCAAGGCCGTGAGGCGTGCTGCCTGAGTTCCCTCGCCCAGGTCCGGCACACCGGCTGCGGCAACAGCGGCAGTCAATTCGGCGGGTAAAGAGGCAAGTTCAGAATGGGCAAACGGGTCAAGTTGAGGCATCGAGGAGTCTCCGTGGCGAAAATACGGCAAATTGTGGCCAAACAATCCTGACGGAAGCGGATTCGGGCTGTTCGCGAAGGCTACCGACCCAGAACCTCCATTGCTAGACTACACTCTGCTGAGAATACAACTCTGCGGGCAAACCACGGGGGTTTTCCCCTTGGGTTATTACTTCAAGCCAGGCAACGCTCAACCCGATGCATCACATCCGTGGAGCCGTTTGTTCGGCATTTGAGGATCCGGATCCTTCTCGATGAATGAACCCCTTTGAGTCCTTGGGGTTCGCTTACAAGATTTGGGACCACCGGAGCACAACACCTACTCTCCAGCGACCGAGCGGGAGAGTGCAGCAGGGCTTGCCTGACGGCACGCCACCACCGAATTGACCAGTCTTTCCCCTCCTCCATTTTTCGACCAAACAGATGAGCAGCGGCGACCAAGCCCCAACGGACGGCCAAGAACCAGAAAACGCATCAGCACCCTCCTCTCCAGCTGCTTCCGAAGCTTCAGAGCGACAAGCTGCTGAAGTCTCAGGTGAGAATACCTCGGACACCGCGGAAACTGTTACAGCAGGAAACGCTTCACCTGAAAACTCTGATCCCAAGCCGTCGGGACCACTGGCCAAGCGTGCTCGTGTTGCTGGCCCGTTGGCGGCGCGGGGGCTTGGTGTCGCAAAGCCGGCTTCTCCCTCGGTCAGCACTGAAGATCTTGAAGCCGCTGAACAAGCTGGACCAGACAAGTCCGGCAAGGGTAAGCCAAGAGGTAAAAAGTCGAATCCACGACCACGTTTGGCAGGTGAAAAGCCAAAGCAAAAACGGCCTCAACAGGCCCCTACCAGCAAAGTTGCCATTCCAAACACCCGCCATGCACTACCGGATGACATTCAGGCAGAACTGGAAGCAGAGCTTGCAGCAACCGATGTTGAAGCCATGCTCAGCGGACCTGCAGGCATGGCCAACCGATCCGAACCTCTCGCTGAGGGTGAGAGCGTTCAGGGGCAGGTGCTGAAGATCCACGACGACAATGTATTTGTGGCCCTTGGTGGTCCCGACGAGGGTGTAGTGGCTTTTGATCAGTTCGAGCGCGAGCCAGCGATCGGTGATTCGATTGAAGTACTGGTGCGGGGGATCAGCCGCGAAGACGGCCTTTACGCTCTGGGGCTTCCCGGAAGTGCGATCGAAGCATCTGACTGGGAAGACATCGATGAGGGTTCTGTTGTTGAAGTGACCGTGACCGGCAGCAACTCAGGTGGCTTGGAATGCAAAGTCGGTGGGATGAAGGGTTTCATTCCGATTAGCCAAATCAGCGAGTATAGGGTGGAAGACACCACCGAGTTTGTCGACCAGAAGTTCCGTTGCGTGGTCACGGAATCGAGTCAGAAACGGGGCAATCTGGTATTGAGCCGACGTGCGATTCTTGAACGTGAGCGTGAGGAGAAACGCAAAGAACAACTCGAAAAAATCGAAGTCGGCGATGAACTGCAAGGTACCGTCCGCACCATCAAAGACTTCGGTGCCTTTGTCGATCTGGGTGGGCTTGATGGTCTGATTCACATCAGCAAGCTCAGCTGGGATCGGGTCAAACACCCCAGCGAGGTGCTTGAGATCGGTCAACAGGTGACTGTCAAACTGGATTCTGTCGACAAAGAGACGGGCAAGATTTCTCTGTCTTACCGCGATCTGCTTGAAAACCCCTGGGATGCAGCCGAGCAGGAGTTCGAGGTGGGATCGGTCCACAAAGGGGTCGTTACACGAATCGCGGCTTTCGGCTGCTTCGTGCGACTCGCAGCCGGAGTTGAGGGTTTGGTACACATCAGCGAACTGGCGCACCATCGAGTTTCCAAAGTGGGCGCGTTCGTCAACGAGGGTGACGAGGTGGAGGTCAAGGTTCTCAGCTTCGATCGGGATGCCCAGAAGGTGAGCTTGTCCATCAAAGCCGCCCAGCAAGCCCCTGTCGACCCGACCGAGCAGCCGGACAAGGAAGAGATTGAGGAACCACCTCGCGAAGTCGCAGTCAAGGCCTCCCATACAGGCCCCCTGAAAGGCGGCAATAATCAGGATACCGGTGGTGCTCAGTTCGGACTGCGGTGGTAGCCAGAACTTGCCAACAGCAGGCCCGTGACATCCCCAAATTGGTGGCTCGATGTTTTGCCGTTAATTTCGGCATAATCGGTACAAACCGGACTCTGGGTAATTAGTCTGCATGAGGTGCTCGTGTCGCGCATGTCGAAATCATGCGTGGCAGGTAGCCGATCCTCCCGTGCGATGCATCTGATCGAGCGATGTTCCTGTTTGAACAATGTTTGCTTCAGAACAAGGAAGTCTGCACTTGGGAACGTTATGCCTCGCGATGTAGATGTGTCCCATGCACTTGTATTTTTTTCTGCTTGTTGTGCTATCGCTGAGTTGCGCCTCGCTTCCACCAGTCGAGGCCTCCCTGCAACAGGCCTGCCTGGCGACCGGTTGCATGCTGTCAGCACTCATTCTTCTGTGTCACATCTCGGCCAGAGTCTGCTGGAAACAAATTGAGCGTGAACACCTCGACGCTCGCGTGGGAGCCGATTTACTTGACCGACAAATGACTGCTTTTCGATGGCTCGGTTTGGGTATCGTGATTCTCTGTCTTGCAGGCTTTGGGCTGGCATCCGCCGTCGTACAAACGCCTTACCTGAGCAAGACTCTTTTCCTTCAGGCTGTGATTCTTCTCACTCCGGGGCTCACGATCACAGTGGCGACGTGGTCAGCAGAGCAGTACTACCGGGGGCTGACCGGACTGGACGACAAACACCCCTGCCACCACGCAAAATGTCTTTGGCAGCGATTCCGAGGAACCGTTGCGTGGCTGGTGCTACCAATCCTACTTCTGCTGGGAATGACAGACCTGATTACCAGCCTACCGCTTGGCGAGGCTTCGGCAGCGATCGTCACTACACTCACATTGCTGCTTTTTGTGCCCCTGGGGTTACCTTGGTTGATCCGGCATCTGTTTCGAACATCGCGGCTCGACAAACCGACAGAGCAGTGGATCGATGAAATCATCAGCGCCGCTGGACTGAAACGCACACGCATCGTTCGTTGGCAGACTGGCAACCGCTCATTCAACGCCATGGTTGCAGGGTTCGTTCCTCCGCTCAGGACGTTACTTATTTCTGACCGCGCACTTGATGAATTGCCACGCTCGGAACTGTCGATGGTCATCCTTCATGAAGCTGCACATTTACGCCGTTTCCACGTGCCTTTGCGGATGCTGACCATTGTTCCAGCGTGGCTGCTAGGTGCATTCATCAGCCGCCTGGCAGATGGCCATTCGTGGGCAATGGCTACCGGCAGCGCCGTCGCCATTGCCATGACATTGGTCACACTTAGAATTGCAGCGATTCGCACGGAGCAGGATGCTGACGTACAAGCTTGCCAGTTGGCAGCTCAAATGACGGGTACTGTGCGCGATGTACCAACAAATTGCGAGGATGCAGCCAACGCTCTTTCAAGTGCACTACTTCGCATCACGGTTGAGACACCTTCAGCGAGAAAGGCCAGTTGGCTTCACCCTGGTGTCTCCCGCCGGATTGCCAACATGCAGGTTTTCGCAACGCGTCAGACAGTTTTTTCTGAGGAGACGACTTCAGCCGCGCCCAATGCAGCAGTCATGCAACAAACCTGACCAGCAAAACGAAAATCACCTGAGATGTTGGACAGGCTGGCTGGCAACCAGCAGATCGGCTCGCTGCTCCACTGCGGTGAATGGAACCCATGAACAGCTGGCAGACGCCCAGCCTGCACACCAGTCGCTCGCGAAGCAATCCGCTCCGATATAGCTCCGCTTGGCCTTCCGAGCACAATGCTGCTTGAAATTCCGTTGTTGCGCAATCAACGTTTGGCGGTAAATCTTTGATATTCCGGAGTCTCAAGGCCGACTTTCCACTTCAGTGACTTCAAACGCTGCAGATCCGGAAAGTCTGGCAGCAGATTCAGGTGGTGCAGCAGGGCAGGCCACCGCGTCAAGTGTACCCTATTCACTCAAACCTGCTGTGGCTTCATAATCGCTGGCAGCGGATGGCCGAGATCTTGATATTACGGTCAACTGCTTAACGGAGAATGCCGGTAATCAAAATCAGAATTCATTACAAAGTTACGGAGAGATAATCATGGGACGTTCAGGGATCATTACTTTCAAAGGAAATCCGATGACACTTGAGGGCGATGATGTTGCGATTGGCAGTATCGCCCCTGACTTCACCGTGCATTACGCGGATGCAGGGATTCAGTCCTTATCACGGGATGATCTAAAGGGAAAACCCACAATTATCAGCGTGGTTCCAAGCTTGGACACTCCGGTTTGCGCGATTCAAACCAAGAAGTTCAATGAGGAACTCGCGTCTCTGGGTGACAAGATCAATGCCGTTACCGTCAGCCGTGATTTGCCGTTCGCCCAAGCTCGCTTTTGCGGCGCCGAGGACGTGTCCATGCGAACAGCAAGTGATTACCAGAGCCACGAATTTGGTACAGCATTTGGCGTCACCATCGAGGAACTCAAACTTTTAACCCGCGCGGTGTTCGTCTTGGATGCCGAGGGAAAAGTTGCCTACAAAGAAATTGTCCCAGAGGTCACAGAAGAGCCTGACTATTCCGCAGCGATGGCCGCAGTGCGGATGCTGGCGTAGATACTCGGACACCAGTGGCACACTCGGGCATATTCTCCCGGGTGAGTCGCTGCGTTTGCTTCTGGCATGCGTTTGCTTCTGGCATGCGGTTGCTTCTGGCACAGGCACAGCTCGTCGCGGCTTGCCCGCCAGTACCACCAAGTCCTTCATTCATGGAACAGGTAACACGATGTCCAAATTTGTAGTGGCGGCGTTATACCGTTTTGTTCAACTGGATGATTATGAAGATCTGCAGAAACCGATCCATGATCAAATGGTCGAGTATGGGGTTTGCGGGAGCTTGCTACTAGCCAGCGAAGGGATCAATGGCACGGTATCGGGGAGCCGCGAGGCGATCGACCAGCTGCTCAATTACTTGAGAGATGATCCGCGTCTCAGCAGTCTTGAGGTTAAGGAATCATTTGCTCTTGAGGCACCCTTCAAGCGGACCCGTGTCCGTCTTAAGAAAGAGATCGTCACCATGGGAGTCGACGGAATCAATCCGAATGACTCCGTTGGGACTTACGTGGACCCGAAGGACTGGAACAAATTAATCAGCGATCCTGAAGTCACCGTGATTGATACCCGCAACGACTACGAAGTGGCGATCGGCACTTTTGAAGGAGCGATGAATCCCGAAACCGAGTCATTTCGTCAGTTTCCAGCGTTTGTTGATAATGAGCTTGATCCCCAGAAGCATCGAAAAGTCGCAATGTTTTGCACTGGCGGAATACGCTGCGAAAAATCGACTGCTTTCCTTCGAAGCAAGGGGTTTGACGAGGTTTATCATCTCAAGGGGGGCATTCTGAAATATCTGGAAGAGGTTCCTGAAGAGGACTCGAAGTGGAAAGGAGACTGTTTTGTCTTCGATAAGCGGGTGTCAGTGGGCCACAATCTGGAATTGGGTGAACATTTGATGTGCTATGGATGCGGTTGGCCGGTCGATCCGGAACAGCAGCATGACCCAAAGTTTGTCCGAGGCGTCCAATGCCCACATTGCGCCGACCAAATCACCGAGGAACAGCGTAGCCGCTTCACCGAGCGACAACGACAGATCGACCAGGATCAGGCCAAGACGGACGTTTAGCTTGAAATTCCGCCTCATGATGCGGGTTTCTCGGCCCTAGCCGTACTTTTGGGAATCCGGCTCGGTCGTTAGACTAGAGAACCATTTCAACCGCTTTTCCATTCAGGAATTTTCATGACAGCTGTAGAACTACCATCTGAAATCGAAGTCAAACTCAACCCTGAAGATCAAGATGAGGATGGTTTCGTCAGCATCTGGAATATTGCGTTGGCGTCCACCGATGGCGATTTGGAGCAGACGAGAGCATTGGCTGCCCAGTTCATGTGTTTTCTATGCAAACGTAACTGCGACTTTGTCGTGACCAGCACAGCACATGCAGAATATCTGGACGAGTGGTTTGAACGAGACAACAAGATTCTTTACGACTGGAACCTTGAGAGCGAGAAGGTCGATGTGATCTCGCAGCACGCCGAGGTACCTTACGAGCCATTCGTGTCGTTCCTTGGGAATCAGAAATTCAACCCTAAAACCAAGTATGCACCTCGTCGCATTGATCGCGTCGAGTGGTTTCAAAATCAGTGGAGTGTTGGTTAAACCCGACATTTCCCCTCGTAAGCAATCTCGTCCCGGTGTCTGACCAGGATGCCGGTCGCAATGACGGCGGACAAGTTGGGATCAACCGCGACCGCGTTAAAATGCTGGCGCGGCTTGCTGTGACATCAATCGGCTCACAGGAAAAGCGGGATCCGGCTAGAGCCTGCAGATGGAAGCCCGATAGCTGCCAAAGTGCGAAGGTACGTTTCTGGATAGCGACCTTCTTTACCTGACAACCTCGAGTCATCTGCGTTTTTTGCATGGACAAACCATGTCACGGCAGAAACTGGTTTGCGACGTCTTAAACCATATCCGAGACGATGTCACGCAACCAGAAGATTTCGCGGGCGATGTCCTCTGATAGCCCGCGACGTCGCATCGAATGCGGCAAGACTGTCCATGCATAAGTCTCGACCTCCAAATGCCCGGTGAATTCTGCCGCTCCACTCTGATGTAGGTACCTCAGACACTCCAGCGTATCATCTTGGCTGGTTCGCAAATGCCCGAAGCGTTCCAAAAAGATGGGCACATGAAAATGCACGATCCAGCGTTGATCTCCACAGGCAGGCTGTTGCTCACTCTCGGCGCTACGGAGCAGCTCGGGAAGGTCTTCAGCAAGCTCGAAAGTTCCATCGGCTTTCAACCGGCCGGTTTGGTGCAGGTAGCGATCTTCGGCAAACTCGCTCAACTGAGCGATAGCCTCACGTTGCCGGCCCACGGCCATGGACAGCCAATCAGCAATGATTGCGTTGCTAACCTGAACCTTTCCGATCATGACGCCCGCCTCAACCAAACGCGATAGAACGTCTTGCTGAGACTCCATCATTACCGCAGAGTGGCAGATGTCGTGGCAGACACCCAAATAACGTCGATGGTGCGTCTCTGGTAGCTCCTGTTCAAACCAATCGACAACATCCTGCGTCGTATCCAAAACGCAACCGGGCTCAGGCTCAAGTGAAACGACAATGCGTTTGCCAGTGGATTCCTCGATCTTACGCAGATTCTCAGCCAGTTCACGCATGTTTGCGGCAGCCTGTGCCAGGTTGTCAGCATTCGCATCCTCCCCGGCCCAAGCGATGGGCAAGGTGCTGATTGACCCGGTCGTTTCTTCCTGTGGAAGTAATTGCGCTAAAATATTTGCCAGCCGTAGCGTGTAGCTCAGTCTTTCCGGTTGCCACCACTCCGGTGCGTAAACCCCGCGTTTGACGACGGGTTGGTGAAAATTATCGTAAGGAAATCCGTTGATGGTATAGGCCCGCAGCCGCCGCTCACTCAAAAACCTGCTAAACCCACCAACACCCTCGTCCAGCTCCGCAGCAGCCTCGGCAGGAATCCAAAGCCCGACGCCAAGCTCATCTGAACCACTGGCGTCTCTCGCTGGAATCGCAAACTCCTCCAAATTACTGCAAATCGAGGCCAAATCGACTCCAGCATGCACATTGGTGCAGTAACCAATTGTCGCCGAGGATGGGTTCAGATAAGTCACGTTAGGAGCCTATTCAGGCGGCAGCGGGGTGGGACCAAGTCAATTTTGCCTAGTTTCCGAGGTTCCGTTCCAGACACTAGGCAGCTCGACTAGACTCAATATATACCGGTCGAAAAGAATCTACACCCACCCACAAGTTTGGTCCGCTTTCCTATCATGAAGTTCGCTGTTTATCTGCCTCGCCATTTCGTCCTCATGGTCTCTCTTGTGCTGGCAGGGAATCTATCGCCAGCAGTGTGCAAAGCGCAACATTTGCCCAACCCGAAACACAGCGACTCGCTGGATCGTTTTTTTCAGATTGAAAGTTGGCTGCCAACGCCGAATGCTCAGCGAACCGCCTCGGGTGTTCCGGGCCCCGAATACTGGCAACAGCGAGCGGATTACAACATCGACATCACGCTGGACGACAAAACGCAACGACTGAGCGGCGTTTCGCGCATCAAGTACCACAACAAGTCTCCTCATACCCTGCGGTACATCTGGGTCCAACTGGACCAGAACCGTTTCAAGCCGGATTCGGACTCGGCGATCACGACAACGGCTCCCTCACTTTCGCCACGGATGTCGTTTCGCGGACTCAACTCGATTCTCGCCCGCTCGGTGTTTGAGGGTGGTTACAAAATCGAGTCAGTAACCGACGAAAAACAAAAGGCCATCCCACACACCATCATCAAGACGATGATGAGGATTGATCTGCCCGAACCGCTGATGCCCGGCATGTCGACAGG
>JAPOKD010000156.1 GCA_029977825.1 Planctomycetota bacterium
CGCACCAAAGGTCATGCCTGCAGCTGCAAAGCAATACGTTGAGCACTTCCGGCAATTGATGAAAGAGCACGGCCCAACCAGTGAAGGTGCGAAGCGCCTGGGCTACAAGCCTTTTCCAGACACGACTACGTTTGCTCGGTTCCTGCCAGAACACGCAAAGCGAGCACCGCCGACAGAACAGGACATTGCGGATCTGAAGTGGTGGCCACCGACCGGCAGCACGGCAACCGCAAATGACTGGATGGTGCGTTCGCATGCTGCACGTCGAATTCAGCCACATCTGAACGCAGGATGCTTTTGGGCATGGAAACCAGACACCCGGCTTACCCATTTGTTTGCAGTCAATCACATGGGATGGGTTGAGGAATGGCCAAACCCAGCAGCGTATGATCCTGAAGACCGGAATTGGCCAGTGAGACGCACCTGCGGACTGCATTGCAATTTGGCGAATGGGCCGGTTGTTGTTTTTCGAGACGATGAACAGGCAGTGATTCAAAAGGTGGCAGCATGGAAGAGCATGGAAATTCCTGGCGATGCCTACCGCTCAATGCTCAGGCTCGAGCAGAACGAGTGGAACCAAGCACGATGAAAAATGAAAAGACCCGTGCCGGAGAACAGGGAAAAATCCGGTACGGGCCTTACGGCATTTGAGCCGTTGACAAAGGATACTTTGTTGTGGTTTGGCACGCCACAGTGGTGATTCGTCAGAATCTGCAAATGGTTCTGTCATGGAAACCGATGCAAAAACACGCTATCGTGAGACATGACATTTAATTTGTCAGGTTTATTAAGATGGCGAACAGGGAAAAAATAGCGCACAGACGCTCTGAAATTGAAGCTTTGATGCTGAAGGGGCTGTGGTCTCTACGGAATCAGGTGCGAATTGCGGAACGGCATGGTGTAGACGTTCGCACCGTGTATCGGGATGCAGCGTGGATTCGGGACAAGTGGAAACAGGGCGATGATGATGTAAGCCCAGCCGAACAGCGTTCAGAGTTTCTTGCCAGGTTGAGAGCAGCACAGGCAGATGCAGCCAGCAGCAACCACCACACAGCACGAAGCCGCATGATGACGCTTGAGGCACAGGTCTGCGGGCACACGGCACCGATTCAGGTTGAGGTCACACACAGGGCCGAAACGATGAGCCCAATCGAACAGGCCAAATTGATTGTGAGCAAAGCCGGTGAGGCACGTGCATTCCTTGAGGATGTAGCACCGGAAGAACTGACCCAACTGGAACCGAACGTGATTGAGGTGACTTGTGAGTGAAGCAGCAGCAGAATGGGTGGCAGTTGATGCCTTGACACCATGGGCAGACAACCCGAGGAACAATGATGCAGCGGTTCAGGATGTAGCTGACTCCATCAAGCGGTTCGGGTTTGCCTCACCCATCATCGCCAGAAGAGAAGACGGTGAAGTCATCGCCGGTCACACCCGTCTAAAGGCAGCGCGCAGGCTGGGCCTTGACCGCGTGCCTGTTCGATTTCTTGACCTTGACCCAACGGATGCGCGGCTGTTGGCTCTGGCGGATAACAAGCTGGGCGAATTGGCCGACTGGTCTGACGGGCTGGCAGATGTCCTGCGCATTCTGGAAGAAGACGGGGCAGACCTTGACGGGCTTGGGTTCTCGGATGAAGAGATGGCGGAATTGTTGGGGCCTGATCCGTTGGATGCTTTGGGTGGGGCAGACGGTGATAATGGGCCTGACTTGGATGTCATTCCCGAAGATGTGCCAGCCATCACAAAGCCGGGTGATGTCATCACGTTGGGTAGACACACCCTGCACTGTGGAGATTGTCTGGAGGTGATGCGCTCCCTGCCTGATGATTCAGTCCATGCAGTGGTCACCGACCCACCGTATGGAATTGGTTTCATGGGCAAGGGCTGGGATTGTGAAGTGCCGGGTGAAGACTTCGCGCGCGAGGCTCTTCGAGTCTTAAAGCCTGGAGGACATCTGATAGCGTTCGCAGCTACCCGAACCGTTCACCGGTTGGCGGTTGCTATTGAGAATGCCGGATTTGAAATTAGAGACCAGATCGGCTGGTTGCAGTGGCAAGGGTTTCCAAAATCGCATGACGTGTCCAAGGCTTTGGATGCGATGCATGGAGCACAACGGGAAGTGATTGGCACTTACACCGTTGGCGGTACGGCGGCGACCGATGGCCGGCAGGGACGCGCATCCATTGCGGCAGAATTTACAACATCGGCAGGCGTGCCGCCGCGTGAACTGGCGATTACCGCCCCAGCCACAGAAGACGCCAAACGATGGGCGGGATTTGGTACCGCCTTGAAACCGGCTTTTGAGCCCGCCGTACTTGCCCGCAAACCACCAGACGGCACCATAGCCGCCAACGTCCTAAAGCATGGGACCGGGGCGCTCAACATTGACGCGTGCCGAATTGGGTATGGTGATCCGGCTTGGCCTGGTCCTGATTCGGGAAGTGGATGGGAAAACTCCAGGCCAGACGCAACCGGCGAATTTCTCGCTTTAAAGAAAGATCATACTCACAGCCCCCACGATCTCGGCAGATGGCCCGCAAACATCTACGCCACGCCAAAAGCGAGCAGGGGAGAACGGGAGGAAGGGTGTGATGAATTGCCGCAGGCCCGCAAACCTCAACTACAGGGCGCAGCGGGAAAGGCGGCAGATCCAGTGTTGGCTCGTTTCTTATCGCTACCTATCGGCAACCAGCACCCCACAGTCAAACCAGCAAAACTGATGCAGTGGCTTGTCCGTCTCGTTGGATGCCAACCCGGTTCTATCATTTTGGAACCGTTTGCCGGTTCGGGCACCACATTGGTGGCAGCAGAGGTGGAGGGCTTCACCTGCATCGGAATCGAAAGAGAGCCGAAGTATTGCGACATCATCAGGGCAAGGGTCAACCATCACATCAGCGCCAAAGATGCTGACTGACACCGCCTCTGCCGCGCTGCAGTGGGGTGCCCAGCAGAAGGCACACCCGTTGGCCTGGGCTCGCTTATGGAACCAGCCAGCGCCCAAGACCAGCCAGCGGCGAGCATTTCAGAACCTGGGTGAATTGGTCACGCTCATTTTGGGTGGCAACCGCTCAGGCAAAACCGAAGCATGTGCAATGTTCTGCGTTGCTGTGGCGCTTGGCCGCAATCATTGGGCTGCACGTGCGTTCTGTCAAAACAACAGGATCCCGCTCGATGTCCTGCCAGAGAAGCCGGGAAATGTGTGGGCGGTGGCTTTGGATTCTGGCGATTCGCGCGAATACGTCAGACCGAAGATCGCAAAGTACTTGCCCGCGATGGGCTGCAACTGGCGGAACCGTGATGGCTTTGGCCGGGCAGAAGTCAGACTACCGCCTGACAATGAGGGAAACCGAGGTGTGATTAAATTCCTGTCCTGTGATGCCGGAAGGGACGGTCTGCAAGGTGCTTCGGTAGACCTGTGTTGGTTCGATGAAGAACCTCCACGTCAGGACGTAGTGAATGAAGCACTGATGCGACTGGTAGACAAACAGCCGGTTGCACGAATAATTATCAGTATGACGCCACTGCGCGGCATGTCGTGGATCTATGACAAGTGGGTGGCCGACACACCAGCTGATACTCGTGTGCATTGGCTGCACGGGGTGGACAATCCGCATTTGCCATCAGGCGCTTTGCAAAAACTGCTTGCGAACTACAGCGAGAACGAACGAGCAGCAAGGGCGCGCGGTGAATTCGTAGCGCTGGAGGGCAGAGTCTATCCAGAGTGGCGCAGGGGCTTGCACGTGGTGGAATCCTTCACGCCGCCTGATGACTGGGATCGGGTGTGTGGTCTCGACTTTGGAACGAGGAACCCCACAGCTTTCATCATGGGTGCTGTTGATCCGTCTGATGATGTCCTGCACATCTTTGCCGAACACTATCAAGCAGAGTGGACGATCTGGCAGCACGCAGAAAAGATTCACCACATGACCAATCACGGAAGCCCCGCACCGCTTTGGATTGTTGCAGATCCGGCAGACCGTTCCGCCCGTCTGACACTTGCCAGAGAACATGGCATCAACACCATTGCGCCGAAGTCAGGTAAGAACATCAGGGAGCGTATCAACGCCGTTGCTGAACGACTCAGGCCAGACGCAGAGGGTAGGCCGCACCTTGTGGTGCATTCCAATTGCCGAAACACCATCAGGGAAATCGAATCATACATCTGGCAGCAAACCGCAGGCATGCCCGATAAGCCGAAGAAGGTAAACGACCATGCGATGGATGCGCTGGGTATGATGTGTCGGCAGTTATCAATAGGCTCTTTTGGGGCCGGATAGTAATCAACAGAACAGGGGAAACAATGGCAACTACTAAAAATGCAAAAGGCCAGACGTTTGTGTTGTGGTTGATTGGGCAACAGTGCCGCAATGATCCTGTAGGTGATTTTGCTGGTGATTTCTTGCGAGACCCGAGCCGGCCACGCAGTGTGCAAAATCAAGCAGAGCTGTTGAGATATTTGGCAAGATGCGACCAAAAGGTTTTGGATGCAGCTTCGCAAGCATGGGCGGAATTCATTTGGTGAACCGATAAGGTGATGCAGCAGGTTTTGTTATTCGGTTCGGTTGTCTGGTTAGATGATGGAAAACCTTGCCGCGAATGCAAGCGACCAAAAAAACTGAAGTGGATTTTTCATGGACGATTACTCAATGACGGTGAAGGGCCACAGGGAACATGGACTTGCGGCAACCATTCCGGCTGGTTGTGGCCTGCATCGTGCCGTGTTGTTGATCGTCCACAGTTGCGACTAAACCCTGAACTGCGATAGGCTCGATCCATGGCTGATGATTTGACTGTTCGGGCGAACTGGTTCACCCGTCTGCTGCGTGGTGTTGGGCTGTTGCCATCTGGGCAGGTGCAGCATGTTGCGGGTGCGGATTTTGCAACGACATCCCCAGGAAATCGCAACTACGACGCAAATTCTGCGATGTCTGCATTCGCTGCGTTTCCATGGGTGCAAGCTGCGGTCAATGCCATTTCATCAGACCTAAGTGGCTTACCGCTTCGCGCAATCAAGGGGTACGGATCCAAAGCAGAAGTTCTGGACGACCACCCAATGCTGCAGATCTTGCGGCAACCATCAAGCCGGGTGTCTGGTCTCACATTCCGTCGGCAGATGATTCTCGACCTCGTACTGACCGGTGACGCGTTTGCTGTGATTGTTGGTGAACGGGAGCCGCTTGGCCTGCTGCGGCTGCATCCTCAACGAACGCGCGTTGTGCCAATGCCCGACGGGCAGCCGGAATGTGTTGAATACAGCGGGCAGGGAACTGCTATCAAATATGCCTGGAATGAAATCCTGCACGTGCGAACGTCCAGCTGGTCAGATGACCCATCAAGCCTGTACGGGTCTGGGGCAATTGAAGCACTGCACCATGACTTGTCCACAGATTACGCCGCGTCCAAAATGGCAGCAGAGACCGCAAAGATTGGAAGACCGACGGGCGTTTTCAGTCCAGCATCTGAAGGCGATTATTGGACGCAAGACCAAATCCGCGTTTTGCGCGAGGCGTATGACAAAAGCATGGACAGCCGCTCGGGCGCTTTGTTCCTTGGTGGGGCTGCCAAGTTTGAAGCACTCGGCTGGTCACCGCGTGACATGGAATTCGGTGAGCTTAGAAAGTCAGTCCGTGAGGCAGTCCTCGCCACGTTGGACGTTCCACCCAGCCGGGTGGGCTTGCCGAATGCGAATTATGCAACAAGCCTGAATCAATCCCGCCGTTATTGGGAAGGGTTGCGCGGTCGCGCGGCGCTTATTGATGGCGAATTGTCGCGTGTTGCCCGCATGTTTGGCGATGACAGTGTGCGCATTGAACACGACTTTAGCAACGTTGAAGCGCTGCAGGAATCCCGCACAGAACGGCTCAACCGTGTGCAGTCTTGGTGGATGATGGGCATACCACTCGACAAGGCCGCAGAAATCGAAGGCTTTGACCTGCCAGAATTTGAAAGCATCGAAGACGAATCGCCAGAAGAGGAACGGGCAGCGCCTGGAATGGTCAAATTGTTCGTCAACAATGTCGCCGACTACACGCACCCAATTACTGAGGATGCGCGGGCTGCGGTCTGGCGTTCCTTTCGTGACAGGCTGCACGGTCCATCTGAGCGAAGGCTTGCAATCGAGATGCGGAAATTTCTCAACGCGCAGGCCAAACGCTATGCGAAACGCATGGCTGAAATCTTGAATCAGAAATCAGTCAAACGCGGTTTAAATGAAACCGAATTTAGGAAGATTTTGGCAGAAGCTGAAGAAGCGGCAGAACTTCGGAAATTCTCAAAGCGCCGCCTTCAGCTTTCCATGATTGCCGCTTTTAAGGAAGCATCGAAACTCATACCCGGTGAGCGTCTGGTTTTCGATCCGGTCAGGATTGACCGCGCAGTTGATGCACACATGGCTGAACTTGTGCAGAACGTGCAGAAAACAACAAAAGCATCAATTCGACAGGTGATCACAAGGGGTCTTGATGAAGGCCTTTCGATACAGCAGATGCAAGCAAACCTGATGGCCGATCAAGCTTTCAGCGCTGCACGGGCTGCGAGAATCGCACGAACTGAAACTACCCGCTCGGTAAACGCTGGAGCGATGCAGGCCTATTCGCAAGCTGCCGACGATGGGCTGAACATCAAGGTTGAATGGCTCACAGCCCGAGATGGAAGCGAACGCCACCCGTCCGATCCCGGAAAGGATGGCAGCGGACTGGATGAGCAGCGCATTGAGATTGGCGGCACTTTCGTTTTGGGCGATGGCACGTCTGGACCGGGACCCGGACAAATGGGCGTTCCAGAACATGACATCAATTGCCGCTGCACAGTCATTCCATGGATTGAGGATTGAACATGAAAAAACTGATTTGCCGCGCGGTCGGAACTGAAAACGGAATCACCACTGTCGTTGCATCGACGGATGACGTCGACCGCTACGAAGATGTGGTTGCCCAGCACTGGAGCCTTGATGCCTTCCGTGCAAATCCGGTGATTGTCTTTGGCCATGATTACAGCAGTGCGCCCGTCGGCAAGGCTACACAGGTTGAAGTCATTGACGGCAAACTGGTTGCTCAAATTGAATGGGATGACGACGACGACAATCCAGCAGGCAAAAGAACAGCGCGTCAATTCGCGCAGGGTTTCATGTCGGCGGTATCTGTCGGTTTTGCTCCCGGTCAATCGGTCCGGCGAAACCAGCTGGACGAAGACAACATGTATGCAGGCCCGTCGGGCATGGTCTACGGAACACCCGAAAGTCCCAACGTACTGCTTGAGATCAGCGCGGTCCCAATTCCGGCAAATCCTCAAGCGCTGGCTTTGCGGAATGCACCAGAAGCGCCCAGCGCGCCGATTGATGTGCGCTCCGAATTGTTGTACCTGTTGAAAACTGACGAAACATTGAAATCAGAAATCGCTGCCCTCGCTGCTGATTGGAGCGAAGCAGAACCATCACCGCTGGCATGGGTTGCCGGTAAATCTTGACCAATTCTCATTTTTCCGCTACACCGGAAACATTCACGCTGGAGCACACAAAATGTCCGAACTGCTGACTGACCGTCTTGACCTGTCCACGCCCGAAAAGGCCCAAAAGGCTCTGCATGACATTCATGCGGAGCAGAAGCGACGCGCCGCTAATGACCTTGACCTGACGAAAAATCAGGACAAGATGGCGGAAGACCTGAAAGCGATTTCAAAAACGGTCAGCGAGATGCAGCAGCGGGCCAAACTCGCAGATGTCAACACTGCAGATGACCGTTCGGTTGCCCGGTACGTAGACGGAAATGATGTGCGGTGGACAACCAAAACGCTGAACAATGGCGTTGTCCTTCCTGGTTTGCTCGATGACGACCGCACTGTCTGCGAATGGCAGCGCGAACTTCGTCGCCTCATGGAGCAGCGGACATTCGTCAAATTGATTCGGAAAGGTGGGCACAGCCCAATTTGTGACGCACGCGTTGCGCATCACATGAAATCTGCACCGCATTCCATCAAGCGGACCATCTTCGGTGATTCGGCTGGCAAGGGTGGCGAATGGGTTCCAGACGTCTTGACGACTGACCTCGCTATGGAATTGTACGCAGCACGTCGTGTTGAAGCATTGTTCCAAAGCTGGAACATGACCAACAAAAACATGTTGATTCCATTCCTGACTTTGGCGAGCACGCCCTACATTAAGTCGGTGCCGACTTCTGCTGACCCGTCCAAATTCACCGCTACGGTCGATACGTCTGCGCAACGGACCATTGAAGCCACCAGCATGGCCACCCGATGCCAGGTTGATGAAGACATGGCTGAGGATGCAGTCATTGAAATGATTCCGACTGTGCGCCGCAGCATCGTTGCGAGCCTCACGGACTACATGGAAGATGCCATCCTAAATGGTGATTCGGCTTCCTCCCATCAGGACGATATTGCGAACTGGAACCCCCGTGGACGTTGGACCGTTGGCGCTGCAGCTTCTGACCACCGAAGCGCTTTCACTGGCCTTCGTGCTCGCGGCTTCGATGTCAGCAATGCAACCGACCAGTCTTCGGCGAAGACATACGCTGGATTCCTTGCTGCTCGGGCAAACCTCGACAGTCCGCACGGTGTCAATGGCGACCTCGTCGCAGTGGTCACCCCGGAATACTATGCCTCTACGCTGCTCGGCTTGGATGAGGTTGTCACTGTAGACAAGATGGGGGCACAAGCGACCGTTCTGACTGGACAATTGGCCAGCTTGGCAGGCGTTCCGATTATCGTCAGCGAGTTTTTGACGACTGATCTCAATGCTTTGGGCGTGTACGACAACAGCACAACGACACAGGGTTCGATGCTCCTTTTCAACCGTAGCCGTTTCTACGTTGGAAATTACAAGGGCAGCACTGTCGAACTCGACAAGGACATCACCCGAGGCGTGATCGATGTGGTCGGCACCCGTCGGGCGACATTCTTCACCATCGACTCAAGCACGAAGAAAAACGTCCACTTGTCCTACAACCTGTGATTGTTGATTGATGAAACTCAAATTTCTCGGCTTCCCGCATACTGCCTCGTTCGCTTCTGCATCGGTGACCCGGTGGCGTGCGGGCGAGTCGAGAAAAATTGACAACGCGACTGGAAAAGCGCTGGTCAAACAATACCCGAACGCGTTTCAGGTTTTGAAGCCAGCCGTGAAGAAAGCGCCGAAGACTGCTGTGATTGCCAGCGGCGACGGCGTGGACACGTCCGTGCTTGACCAGTCCGTTGTCGAATTACGCGCATCGCTTGAAACCGGAGATCATGACGGCGATTTGTACCTTCTTCGTGAGGCCGAACTGCAGGGGAAAACCCGTAAGGGTGCGATGGCTGCGATTGAAGAGCGAATTGAAGAGATCTCCGGATGAAATTTCAAGCGACCGCGCGAGGGGAATGGCCGACCGGTATCCACTGGGATCCGGGCGAGATTCGAATCGTGCCAGCCGATTACCCTGGGGCTGATGCAGAGCCGCCGAAATGGCTGCGCCCATTGAAGAAAACCACCAGAAAGAAGACCGCAACGAAGAAGGATTGAACCCATGGCCCTGATCACCGCATCCGAGGCAAGGGGCTATCTTCGCGGCCTGACTGGAACAGCAGAAGACGCAATCATCAACACCCTAATCAC
>JAPOKD010000583.1 GCA_029977825.1 Planctomycetota bacterium
AGGCGAGATCAGCCGCCTTCCATTTTCAATCCGAGTTCTGCTGGAAGCAGTGTTGCGAAATTGCGACGGTTTTCTGGTAACTGAACAGGACGTAAAGAACCTTGCCGCCTGGAATGCTGAGGCTCCCGCCAAACAGGAGGTACCGTTCAAGCCGTACCGCGTTGTCCTGCAAGACTTCACGGGAGTGCCTGCCGTGGTCGATCTGGCAGCCATGCGTTCGGCGATGGAAAGAATTGGCGGTGACCCAGAGAAGATCAATCCTCTGATCCCAGTGGATTTGGTCGTCGACCACTCTGTGCAAGTTGATTTTTTTGGTAGCGACGGGGCTCTGAACAAGAATGTCGATATCGAGTTTGAGAGGAACAAGGAACGATATGAGTTTTTGAGATGGGGGCAACAGGCCTTCAACAACTTCGGCGTGGTGCCGCCCAATGTTGGCATTGTCC
This sequence comes from Planctomycetota bacterium, assembly GCA_029977825.1. Lineage (GTDB taxonomy): Bacteria > Planctomycetota > Planctomycetia > Pirellulales > Pirellulaceae > Rubripirellula. Next base: position 447 of record JAPOKD010000583.1, read on the forward strand.
ATCAGGTCAATCTGGAATATCTGGCCCGTGTGGTTGCTTTGAAGGAAACCGAGGACGGACCAGTTGCCCAACCGGACACACTCGTGGGAACCGACAGCCACACCACCATGATCAATGGATTGGGCGTGCTGGGCTGGGGAGTGGGCGGAATCGAAGCGGAAGCCAATATGCTTGGCCAACCTCTCTACATGCTGATGCCGGAAGTCATTGGCTTTGAGTTGAAAGGTTCGCTGCCTGCAGGTGCGACTGCCACAGACATGGTGCTTCGCGTCGTGGAAGTGCTTCGTGAAGAGGGCGTTGTTGGTAAGTTTGTCGAATTCTTCGGAGAAGGTACCAACCGGATGAGTGTTGCAGATCGTGCTACGATCGCAAACATGGCGCCCGAATACGGTGCGACGATGGGATTCTTCCCAGTTGACGATGTCACGCTCGACTACCTGCGTCAAACAGGTCGTGATGCCAAGCAGGTCGATTTGGTGGAACGTTACACGAAAGAGCAAGGTCTATTTCGCACTGACGATGGCCCTGAACTGAACTACACGAAGAAACTTTCGCTTGATCTGGGTACTGTGGTACCAAGCTTGGCTGGCCCCAAACGGCCACAGGACAGAATTTCGTTGAATGACATGAAACAGTCGTTTAATGATTCTTTGACCGCGCCGATTGGCAAAACAGGATTTGGTCTGGAAACAAGTGACTTAGACCGGGTAGCCACCGTCCGGGATAATGGTCACAGCAGCGAGATTTCACACGGGGCAGTCGTCATAGCGGCAATCACCTCATGCACCAATACTAGTAATCCCTCCGTCATGATTGGTGCCGGATTACTGGCCAAGAAAGCCGTTGCCCGAGGGCTTACCGTTGCGTCACATGTGAAAACAAGCTTAGCGCCAGGCTCGCGGGTGGTGAGCGACTATCTCGATAAAGCCGGCTTGACGAATGACCTGAAAGAACTGGGCTTCCACACTGTGGGCTATGGTTGCACAACCTGCATCGGAAACAGCGGTCCGCTGCCTCCGCCGGTAGCCGAAGCAATACGCGAAGGTGACTTGATCGCATCGGCGGTGCTAAGTGGTAATCGCAACTTCGAAGGCCGCGTGAATCCGCTGACCAAGGCGAACTACCTTGCCAGCCCCCCCTTGGTGGTGGCCTATGCCCTTGCTGGCACAACCGATATCGATCTGGCATCTGAGCCAATCGGTCAAGACAGTGACGGGAAAGACGTATTCCTGAAAGAACTTTGGCCATCGGCTGAGGAAGTCCGGGATACCATTGCAACGTCAATCCAGCCAGAGATGTTCACCGAAGAATACGAAACAGCAGTCAACAGCAACGAGTTGTGGAATGCAATTGATGCGGCCGGTGGCGCCATCTACCCATGGAACGAGTCCAGTACCTACATCCAGCACCCACCATTCCTTGACTGTGTTGCTGGAGATGCCATCCCGGACATCAAACCGGTAAAACAGGCACGCGTCCTAGCATTACTTGGAGACTCCGTCACGACGGATCACATTTCACCCGCTGGCGCAATCGCCTCGGATGGACCTGCAGGAAAATACCTGCAGGAAAACGGAGTCGACATCAAGAATTTCAATAGCTTCGGTTCGCGGCGTGGAAATGACCGCGTGATGGTACGAGGAACCTTTGCCAACATCCGCATCAGAAATCAGTTAGCCCCCGGAACCGAGGGCGGCGTAACGCGTCACCTGCCGGATGGTGAGGTCATGAGCATCTATGATGCATCCATGAAATATCAGGCTGATGGTGTGCCACTGGTCGTTCTGGCTGGCTCCGAATACGGAACCGGAAGCAGTCGTGACTGGGCGGCCAAAGGCACAATGTTGCTGGGCGTCAAAGCAGTGATTGCAGCCAGTTACGAACGCATCCACCGCAGCAATCTGGTTGGCATGGGTGTCTTACCGCTGGAGTTTGCTGATGGTGCCACTTGGCAGTCACTGGGACTCACCGGTGAAGAATCAATTGATATCCCGGAGCTCTCCAATGAACTTCAGCCACGATCAACAATCACCGTCACTGCGACGTCTGACGACGGTCGTACAACCAGCTTCCCCTGTGTTGTAAGAATCGATACTCCTGTCGAGATGCAGTACTATCGCAACGGCGGAATCTTACCGACTGTGCTTCGAAACCTTTCAAATTAGTCGTCTTCCCGGCGATCTACGTTTTACCAACCCTATGTCCCCGTTTCCCAATCGAGAAAACCATGCCCAGCGCCAGCGCACGTCACATCCTTGTGGACTCCGAAGAAAAATGCAACGAACTGAAGGAACTCATTGCCGGAGGACAAGATTTCGCTGCACTCGCGGCTGAACACTCCTCTTGCCCCTCGGGAAAACAGGGTGGAGCACTTGGCACGTTCTCGCCAGGCCAGATGGTTCCCGAATTCGATCAAGCCGTTTTTGGTGGTGAAGTGGGTGTCGTACAAGGGCCAGTCAAGACACAGTTCGGCTATCACCTGCTGGAAGTCACTGAGCGAAACGAATAGGACTGTCGCGCACACGGCACCGGCAAAACTGCTGATGACTGACGTGCGTCAGGCAAATCATCAGGCCTGCACTCAAAGTGCAGGCCTGCTTCGGTTTATCTGTATCAAGAAAACGCTTTACGGAGCATTGCGAGACTTTTCGGAATCGCCGTCTCGTGCTTCTCCTTGCCCTCAAATTCGAGAGAAATGTAACCACGGTAATCCACACCACGAAGTATTTCTGCAACGCGATCATAGTCGATGTCCAGCGTATACCAGGTGCCGCCACCGAAGTAGGTCTTGGCCTGAACAAAGACCGCCTCAGGTGCCAATTCCGTGTACTGCTCGTACTGGTTTTCCAGAAAGTTGCCCGTATCAAGGGTGGCCCTCAGCCACGGAGACTTGACGGAATTGATCACTCGCAGAACTCCTGCGGCCGTGCGTCCCAATCCCCAGTGGTTTTCCAAGCCAAGCACGACACCGCATTTTTCGGCCGCTGCAAGACATTTCTGCAATCCATCCTCGACCCACTTGAATCCCTCGTCGTCGGTGTACCCTTTCAGACGAGGCTCGATCCCTTTATTGGCCATCAATTCATCAAAATTCTTCGAAGTTCCCCAGCGTCCGGTATTCACACGTATGGTTGGAATCCCAAGTGCGTAGGCCAACTCGATGCACTTGATGGTGTGATCAACATTTTTTTGCCGCTCAGCAGGATCAGGACTTACAAACGACTGATGCGTTGACAACCCGCACAAGTCCAAGCCATTCCGAAATGCTCGCTGCTTGATCCTCTGCAATGCGGCGTTGGACTGGTCTTGCATCTGCACATGCAAGATCTCGACACCATCAAAACCAGCACCTGCAGCAAGATCAATGCATTCTTCGATCCCGAGCTTGCTGTCGTCTCTGTAACGCCAATAAGAGTAGGTTGAAACGGCAATGCAGTTTGGCCTGACTGGCATTTTTTCACCACGCCCCGGCTTTGCTTCCTCAGCTGCCAAATTTTCGGCAGTCAAAGCGGCAACGGAAGTCCCCGCCACGCCAGCTACAAATGTACGACGATTGATTCCAGAAGACATGATCAAAACTCCTAGGTGTTGGGAAGTCGTCAATATAACGACATGACGTGACCGTGCGCAAATTTTACGCTGGTGAGGCAGATAAGTTCAGGCAAGCAGAATCCGGGAAAAGCCAGCCTGTTTCCGTGGATTTGAGAGGAACTGCCGTGCGTAAAACACGTAACATCGTCACATCAGCAAATATCCAGACCCACCTTCCCCCGCCGTCACGCTGCTCGCAGTCGCGACTGGGATATGTGCCAAAACCCAAGCGGACTTGCATTTTGGAA
>JAPOKD010001006.1 GCA_029977825.1 Planctomycetota bacterium
ATTTCAGCATCGTGAAGAGTGTAGGCTGAGGTTGCGGTGACAGTTTCACCACTCGCGGTAACACCGGCAGAAGTCAGCAGCCATTCCTTGCCGTGTTTGGTCCACAGCCCGCTAAAGAACCCACCATCAGAATCAAACGTCCAAGATCGAATCTTTTTTCGGGCTGGATCCCAGCCAATACGCTGAATTCCATTCATCTCGTTACCATATCGCGTTTGCACAGTGAAGCGTCTAAGCAAGTAATTTCCATCTTCGGACCAACTGCAGTTTGTATGAACTACCGCATCATCATCTTCATTCACCCAGTTCCCGGTCAGCCATGCAAGCTGTTCCAGTTGCTCTTTGCGACCAACTGGGATCGCTGGCAGATTTTTCAACGAGTTAATCCGCCACTTGCCGTCCGCTTCCAACGTGTGTAACGCGACATACCGACTTTGAGTCCGCAGGTGATCGGGTGATTCTGAGGCAAGCACGACTCCTTCTTCCATGACGACACGGTTGGTTATTTTTCGGATTCGCTCGATTGCAATTTCATCAATGGTCGCGTATTGAGAGTTGCGGAATACATTATCGAATACTGCGATAATTGCTTCGCGACCCTGCGTGAGTTCACCAAACTCATCCAGAAATTCAGCATCAGCCGTAAACATATTCCCGATCGCTGTAGCGTCACGTTGTGCATATGCGTCAACGAATGCTTGAGCGCTGGCAAGGAATGGCTTGTGTTCTTCCGCAACAACAATTTGCGGTTCAGTTACCAATTCAGGTTGATCATTCGGTTGCGGAGGATTTTGGGCCGGAGCATCGTTCGGAAAAGCGAAGAGTGCGCCCAGGAATACTAACGGCGCGGCACAAGTGATGTATTTCATGGTTTTAGTCGGATCAATTTTCTCAGTGACGAGATTTGCTGGGACATCGAGGAGCGGAGGAGAAGGATTTGCAGCGATTGCTGATCTGGCCGATCTGGTTTGACAGGTCTCCAGATGACGTGTTTGCTCGTGAGCGTTTTCTACCGCCCGAATGACTCGTTTGGCTTGCACCGTGCGAGCGGTGGACGTCACGCCTTTGATTGTAGCACTAGCCTGGTAGGAAAGGCCAAGAGGGGGGCAGGGTCTGACTGTTGAATTCACTGGTAACTGCTGTGAAATCGCTCGTGACTGACCACGATAACCGTGTCGCCTGTACCTCATCAGCACCGACTCATCTCAACAAAGCCACGGCCTATCCGCCTGCCCGTTTCTTTTTTTCAAAACCGGTTTGCTTTGGGCCAGTCATGGGTCGATCACTCAATCAGTTCGTAGAATCGATTTGGATTGAATATTGAATACTGCAGGGAAATAAAACGCGGAACCTTGCACAATGGGGGGCTTCGGCACTGTACTGCCGGAGGTTGGCTTTTTGTCGTGCGACTGTCAACGCAACAGGTCACCAGCTTAGCCTGGAGTGAAATCACAATCCTGCGAGCCAATGTTCTGTTGAGCGAAGCTTGGCAGTTCGAGTGTTTATAAATTCACGGAAAAATCCACTCCAGCCAGACACTTGCCATTGATCACGACTTTGATGACGTTGGGTTGGATCACGAACGGCGATGACCACCTTGAAGTTCTGGGAAGCCTGCCTTGCGTGTTCCTGCATCAAATTACTGGAAAAATGCAGCGTATTCCTGCTACATTAGAATCCCGTTCACAGGCTGGCGTTTTTCTGG
>JAPOKD010000316.1 GCA_029977825.1 Planctomycetota bacterium
ACCGTACGCCGCAGCCGCTCTTTATTACATCGGTCAATGCCATGCTCAAAATGGTAATGAGGCAAAGAGTTTGGCTACTTGGGCCCGCCTTGCGAAGGACAAAGAGTATGTCAGTCAGCCTCGCACCGGATCAGCACTTGCAAGTCTGGCCGCGGCGATGGAAAAACGAGGCGACTTTGGCGAGGCGACAGATTACCGCTGGCGTACAGCCGTCGCGTTTCGGGAAAGCAATGTGCGAGCGGCTGAGGAAGCGCGTAGGAGTGTTGTCTATCACTATGTAGTTCGCGTGCCCAACCACGAGAAACTGCTGGCTTTCTGCAATGAGGTCGGTGGTTTTGGGTGGCGAACACCGATCGCCAAACCGGAGGAAAGTCCTGCTTACTGGAGTCATGCCTTTGGCACCCTGTTAAACGCAAAAACGACAGTGGACTTAAAAGCTGATTCTGCCCGTTATTGGAGCACTCAGATGGGCGATCGCTTTCACGGCAACGAAGCCCTCCGGGTTGCCTGGTTCAATGTTTTCTTGGTGCACGAAAAGGACGAACGAAAATGGGCAGAGCGAATGAACACACAGTTCGCTTTGCAACCGGTCACGATTGAGCGAGTGAAGAAATGGTTGGGTTACTACAGTCGCAACACGAAACTGAGAGCCGCATTTTACGCCGAGCACGGTGAACCGCTGGTTTCCGGATTGCCAACTGATGAGCGGGTTGCGTTGATGAAATATCTGCGACACCCCTATGGAATGCACGATCAGGCGACGGCGGTACTGCGCACCGTTCGCACCAATGGCATGAACGATGACCAGCTCTGTGAGTTTGCCAACTTCGCAGCTATTTACGAAGGTGAAGACGCCTTCCTGCGAATCCTGAGCAGAGTCAAGGATCCGACCAGCGCCGCTCGGACACGTTTTGACTTCTACTATGCCCGTGCTCATCGCAACGGAGACTTTCAAACCAAGGCATTGCGGGAAGTACCAATTCTGAACAAGGCGCCAGATCAGGCGCAGGAAATCATTTGGTCGCATGCAACATTGCTGCAGTGGCAAGGTCAATTTGAGGAAGCCATCAAACGTTATCAAGCCGCCAATCGACAGCCCGCATCAACTTGGTCAGTCATTGATTGCCGCGTTGCTCTCAAACAGTATGAAAAGGCGATCAAGCTGACACAGGAGTTGGAGTCGATTGGAGGCGACGTATCAGCATCTGCCTGTTTGAAGGCGGCTGATATCTACAGGACAAGCGGAGACAAAAAGAAAGAGGTGCAGCAGTTGCAACTGGTACTCCGCAGGTATCCGGAGAGCGGCCAGTCCAGTCAAGCACATGATCGTCTGGAGAGCTACGGTGTAAAAATCATCGGCGGCGAGGCAAAGGCGATCGATTGAACCCAAAACTGGGAAAAGACTTCATATTGGATCTTGAGAGCCGACTGAAAAAGCAAACCCTGGAAACGCGATTCCGGATACCACCTGCGTCGTGGCAAATTGATTGTGGTGATGAGATGAAGACAACTTGCAAGGAGCCTGAATTGGCAACCAGAAAATTGTTTCTATTGATACTCGTTTTCGCCTGTTTCGTTGATCATACAATGGCGCAGGACACAGGTACCGACGAAGCGTCAGAGCGGCGAGTTACCCTGGAAGTCGATCGTCGGGCAAAGCATCTGTTCGATCGAGCGGTCGAGTTGATGGAATACAAACAGTATGAGCGCGGCTTGACCATGCTTGATACGGTGATTCGTGATAACGAGGGGAATATCCTCGGCTATCAGGCACACATGGCCAAGGGTCGACATTATCTGGAGCAGCGCAAGAGCAAAGAAGCTCTTAGTCACTTTCTGCTTCTGTCCCGTTTGCTTGCGCCCCTTCCTGGTGAGTCACCATCGCCGTTGGAAACAGAACTCTATCGTGAGGCGTTGTTTCAAGCTGGTTTTGCCTATTATCAATCCGGGCAATACACATCTGCTTTTCCGATGTTTCGTCGGCTTACCGAAGTCGCGGGCAAGAGCAAGTGGGCCAACAAGGCGTACTATTACATCGGCATGAGCCACTACAACCTGCGGAGCTGGAATAAGGCGATCGATGCACTTTCGTTGGTTGGAACAGAAGTAGAAGATGCCGACAGTGATGAGATGGGACGGGTTGAACTGGGGCAGCGTTTTTACGCCAAGATCTCAGATGCCGATATCCCTGTGTTGCGTAAAATTGGTGAGGACATCAAGGCGCGTGTTACTGTCAGTAGTGGTGACAGCGAAATTCTGACTGGCGTTCCGATTGCTGGCAAAAAGAATGAGGCGCTGATGTCGGCACCTACTGAAATCGGTGTCGCGAAACCGAATGATGGAGTGCTGCAATTATTTGGTGGCGACGAATTGACTGTGACGTACGTCGATGAAAGTACTTTGGATGGAAGCAAGGGTGTTCAGCGGAGTGGGACAGTCAAGGCCGTCAGCACCGGGACGATTGGTTTCTTTTTGGGTGATTTCTCGACACCCGCATACATTGCTTTCCCCGGTCAGCCACAGGCGTTGTTATTACGGGATGCCGATCTGGATGTTTCTCCCAAGGCAGAATCGGTCAGGATTACCGTGAAAGCCCTTTATAAGGTTGCTGCTTCGGACGCGGCCGAAGCAAGCGATGACGACGTGCTCGATATCTTTGCCGTGCAGGACGACGATCAGGATGTCTGGAAGGAACGCGATTCCGTTACTTTGACGCTGACTGAGCAGCCCATTGACGGTCAGGCTGGCCAGGAGCAAGGCGGCCAAGGCAGCGGGAATGGGGCAATTAGCTCTGGGGTCTTTACCAATAAAGTCAAATTGGCGCCGCTGGCCGATGGCACACCGGATCTTGCAGACGATGTTCTTCACTGTGACGAACTTGACGAACTTGAAGTGACCTATGTTGACGAGGTGCATCTGTACGGAGAGCAACCCCGTCAAAGCAGTTCGCGGATCAAGGTTTCCGGGTCGGTAAATTCTGGTGTTTCCGCCGACCAGTTTGTTGTCTTTGAAGCCGTGCTGAAAGCACGGAAAAATGCGGTGGAGGCGGAGGCATTAAAAGGGCTTGGCCTGATCTACAAAGACATGGGACTCGACGACCGCGCAGCGGAACGAGCTGATGAATCCTTGAAAAAGGTTAACGCGATCATCATGGATCGGAACAAGATCACCAGCGAGTTGCTTGAAAAGGCATTCAAGCTGAAATGGGAAAGTGAAATCCTGAAAGAAGATTTCGCTGCCGCAACTGCGACGTGCCAGGCTTTCAATCGACTTTATCCACAGTCTGTACTGGCAGACCAGGCTTTGATGGCACTGAGTCGTGCTCTGGCTGAAAAAGGTGAGTATGAAGAAGCCGTGACAAGTTATCGACGAGTGCTTGCTTTACAGAATCCAATTTCTGCAGCTGAGGCACAGTTTCGGATCGGCGAAGTGTTGCAGGAGCAGGTGGACAAGCAGTTCGAGGCAAAGCACAAAAGCCGTTGGACCGAAGCCGGTCGTGTCGCAGCGACTGAGAGGCATCGGGCGATGGGTGCCGCGATCGCGGCATACCGCAAAACCTATCAGGCTTATCCGGAAAGTGCTTACGCAGCCAAGTCCTTAAGTGAAGTGGTACGGTTTTATGTGGACACAGAAGACTTCGCTCAGGCATCGGATTTGTTGGAACAGGTGTTCGCAGATTTTCCAGATGCGGCATTTCTTGACGAAATGCTGTTGCTCTGGGCACAGGTTGCGTTTCGCATGGGAGACAACAGCGTGGCACAGCAGAAACTGCAGCAGTTGGTGTTTGATTATCCATCAAGCAGCCACGTTGCTGAGGCCCAAAAGAAGTTGGCTGCGTTGAAGCAGCAATGATGCAACTGGAATGCGGTGACAATTCGTGTGGTTATCGCAAAGCCAACTCCTGGCGGAAGCCCAGGAAGAGAATGAATCAGAATGCCAACCGGTCCAACCGCATCGGTAGTTCGTAACAGGACTGAAGAAATTGAGTTTTAAAACTGAAATGCTTCGAATGATGAAAATGCCGCGTCTGTGCAATTGCTGTTGGCAACTGCTGGCTTGTTTCATTGTTTCGTTGCCGATGGCCCAGTTCTCGACTGCTGAAGAAACATTCGATCAGCAAAGCAAAGCAATTTCCGAGTCGCCAGCGACACAGTCTGAAGAAGCAATCATGGCATTGCTTGTCACTGGAATCGATGAAAGCAAGCCGACCCAGGCGATTGCCGTTGGACGTTTGTGGTTGCGGGAAAATGTGGCGACAAATCCGCTGCTGCTGTATCAGGCTGGACGTGCTGCTGAACTGAGTGGTGATTGGCGCGGAGCAGTCTCACTTTATCAACAGTATCTCAAGCGGGCAGATTTGACTTCAGAAACTGCGGCAGACGTTGTGTATGCCGTGTACACACTGTTGTTGGATCAATTGAATGACATGGAAGGTGCTTACGCGTACATGTCCACCGAAGGACATCGGTTGCACGTTTGTGGGAGGGCGCGACAGTTTGATCAATGGTTTCTGGAGACAGCGATGTCGCGAGGAGATCATGATGCCATCGCTTTAAGGTTGCTGGCATGTGTGAACGACCCGCAGATGACAGCAAATCTATTGACTGTCAACTACGACAGCTACTTTCGTTGGCTGTTGGGTCAGATCTCTGAGTGGCGCATGGACCGACCGCGTTTTCCAGAGGGATTTGTATCCAACGTCAAGGCATTGGCAAGAGGAATAACGTTCGATGACGAATTGAGGCTCCGCTTGGACTGGGCCGTATCGGTGAAACAGTACAACATGAATCTGCTTGACGGTAACGAAGCCACGTTGCCTGTGGTGGAGGCGTCGGCGTTGCTTGAAAAGTACCCGCGTTATGCTTCACTGGTGCAAACTGGTTGGGCAGAACGTCGTGGTCGTTATTACAAAGATGATCCAAAAAAGTATTGGCCAATTGATGTTGAGGCAAAACTGGCGCCGGTGAAGGTGGCTGCGGCCAAGCTCGAAGGGGTGGAGCAGGCTGACTTTTTTGAATCCTGGGAAGAACGTTACTACGACAGTGGACCGCAAGTTCTCAGTGTCGAAGAGTCCAGGGCTTTTGTGCTTGCTAATCCCGATGTGGTCAACAGCAGATCGGGTCCATCGCTACCTTTGGATTGGAAAAAGCTGACATTCGAAGAGGCGCAAAAGCTTGCTCCAAATCTGCAACAGAATCCCGCTGCGGAGGCGTCATTTGTTCGTGCCATTGCCGCAGCCGGTGACAAAAAGAATTTTGACAAAGCCGTGGCCGCGCTGGTGGGGCCCGAAGCATGGCGTCTGCCTCAACATCATGATCAGCGCAATGTGCGGTTCAGTGCACTTTTGAAATTCTTCGGATTATCTGATTCAACGCAGGCTCGCAAACAATGGAATGCGTTGCCAGGGGGACTCAACACGGTTGACGCACGCAAAGAGGATTCACCGGCGCAGAGAATTGCCGTGTTCAGAAAACTGTGGGACGATTTTCGTTCAGACCGTCCCAAGCTGCCGAGTGTGCAGGAGCGATTGCAGAAGGTATTGGCGTTCACGCCGGAAGCGATTGCCGAACTGCTCAAGGACAAAAGTGCAATCGCTCATATGCTGGCGCGTGATGCGATTGCCAACGGTTTCGAGGGGTTGGCTTCACATGACCGTGGTCGCGGATTGAGCCCAACACGTTACGATCCAAGCATCTTGCGAATTGCGCGTCACAACCACGGCATGGAGTGGTTGCAGAAACATGGCAAAGACCTGTACCGCCGACACCCATTCGAACCAGTTCTACGCACCGTGATTGCGGAGCGTCTCAAACAGGGCAAGGTTGAGCCTTGGCTGGTGATGGCCTGGATCAACGCCCAGTTTCCAGAAGACAACGAGGACTCAGTCGCGTTGATGGCTTTGCTGTTCAAGTCACCCGTTTTCGGCGATCTGCCGTTTGAAGTGCGTTTCGCGGCGAGGCAATGGTTTCAGAGTGCTGCCATGACGCCGGAGCAGTTTGCGGTTGTGACCGCGTCAGACCCAAATCTGGTCTGCAAGGATTTGATTGATCTGATGATTCCGCCTGAAGGTTGGATCCCTCAGGCAATTCCAACTGCAGAGACAGAAAATGATTCGCCCGAAGAACCGGTCTATCAGCCGGATGTGGTGAGAACCGCTGATGCGTTGAGGGTCGCATTTGAGGGAGTGCGGAAAGCACCCGTGCGAATGGAAATCATGGGATTGTCCCGATTGGCGTCAATTGACGATGCGGTCTTCACTGACCCCAAGGTGATGGATCAGCTATTGGAAATGGCGGGTCCGATGCGAACTTTTCATCGTGATGGTTATGACGCGGCGTTGAGCCATCGAATGTGGCGGCATTTTGTTGAGCGGATGTCTGTTCCGGGGAAGTCGGATGCATTGCAAACCACGGCGATGAATTCCATGTTGCATCGCGTTGCACCGTATTTCTGGCGGCACACGGAACTGCATCATCGGCCGCTGCCTGAAATGATCCAGTTTGCGGAGTCTCTGGTCGATATCGACTCATCAGCAGCAAGTACGTGGGCTCGTTGTGGATTGCAAACGATTGCCCGGCACCGTCACGGGCATACCTATTACAAACCTGAGACTGACATTCCTCAACTGAAGTCGATTCGTGGCA
>JAPOKD010001017.1 GCA_029977825.1 Planctomycetota bacterium
CACTCCCAAGCGGACAATACCGTGGGGGGTCAACGTTAGCTCATTACTTTTCGCTTCAATCCAACTTGTAGCTTGTGGAAGAAAGACAACTGTTCCTTTCATCGGATCGTTATGAATCTCCAGTTCCGCGGTTGCCCCCTCTGGTTCTTCAAGAAGAAAGGTACTTAATGTCAGTGACTGGTTATCTGCCAATGATTTTCGTGATGAAGTTTTTGAGGGTGATACGTTGCGATCGAGTATCTCAGGGTTGTTGGTACTCAAAATGAAATCGGTCTGGACTGTCTGCCATTGCCGACGACGGTAGGTATCAAAGGCGTTTCCGCGCAGGTAGCCAGGCATGGGATCTGAAAAGACTGTCAAGGCTACTTCCCTTGGGTTCTTTATCATCACTTTTCGCACCGAACCAAGAGTGCTGCCACGTACGTATCGTGTGCCGCCGATGATCTGATCCTCGCTGGACATGTTGATCGAAACCTGGAGCTGCTCCTGCAATTTCTGCTGGATGGTTGGCAGCACCGCCTGAGTGCTGTTAGCGACAACACTGGTTGCCATCAATAACAGAGAAAGAGTCAGTAGCACCAGAAGGGGAGTCAGTGACAAGTAGGGCGTTGTGGTCCGCGGTGTCACAACGTTGACTGGGTCCGGATTTGCCACTGGTGTTCCCAGCAGGCAGTGGGATGCGAGGCAGAATCCGGCGCAGGTTGCCAAGGCGACTGTGGTCTGGGCAGCTTGCGATGTGCTGGCTCCCCCGGCAAATACACAGAGCGTGATTATCAATAAACCCAGCGGCAGCATCAGGTAATGCCCACGCAGTGGTCGGGCAACCCAAATGAACAGGGAGACGATGAGGCAGGCGTGTGCGCAGATATCCAGTGCGTTTTGAACGCGGCCCTGTTGTAGCGGGATTTCCGCTGTGGACCGCCAAAACCCGCAGGCCGCCAAAGTTGTCCCCAAGGCCACGATAAAGAAACACCAATTTAGCCCGGACAGGAATAGGTTTCTTTTACGGCTAGCCCGACGGCGTTGATTCCAGCCTCGAATGGATGCCAGCAACGTTGCAGCTAAGGCAGCCGTCACGATGGGAACTGCGGAGCGGAACGTCGAGCCGACAAACATCGCCTGTGTTATAAGCAGGAACGCGATGGTTCGTGTGGCATACGGAGCCATTGCTGTCTTTGGATTGTAGGTAAAGGTCGTGCGTTGCTTTATTTTGTCAGCCCGACGACCCAAGCGGAAATGGTTTTGGAGGTTTTGGCTAAGCTGGTTTGGTGTCTGACATTGCCGGTTTTCGCCAGCCGCGGCGTGTTTGAGTCGCTTGCAAATCCTGAGGGACATCGGTTCTCATTATCGTGACAGACTCGGGGGAATTGGTGTGCAAATCTGTCAGATCCCGAGTCGTGAGCAGAAGGATCGGCGAACGTCCAGCAAATTCCATCGCGTCTCTGATTTGTTGATTAGCGGCATTGGGGGGAATGGGTTCAGCAGCAGCCAGTTTGATTAACAGTGACTCCGCGTCAGTATCAGACAGAAACGCTGTTGTTTTTTCGGCATTGCTATTGGGGGATTCGTTGGTGTCGCCTGCTTCGGTCAC
>JAPOKD010000513.1 GCA_029977825.1 Planctomycetota bacterium
CAAGGAAGCTTGCTGGGCGATTGATCGCTGGCGACTCGACTACAACCATCACCGCATCCACAGCTCATTGGATTATCAAACCCCTGCCTCATATGCGGCAGTCTGTTTACTTCCTGCTTCCGCTTCGCCTCAACCCCCCGCACACATTCGCAGTGACAACGGCCCAGAGTTCGTATCCAAAGTAATTTGCCGTTGGCTGAAACAAGCTGATGTCAGCCTCCAGAACACAGCCGCTTTACCAACCCCAATCCTCTCACCCAGCCTGGTGCAAAGACTGGGGGTGCAGTCACCTGAAACTTTCTTCATCTTCTCAACGGTTGCTGGTACCAATGTTCCCGTGCGACAGTTTGAGTGTGATTGGCCTTCGATGTGAAAACAGACCGCGGCGATCTACCCGGCTAAATGAAACTGTGAGATCGGCCTAGTTCACCACGTAGGGAAGGGAGAAGACAGTGTCACCATCTGAGTCCTGACTGACATTGAACGCACTGATTGATTCTGCCTCAACTGTCGAAATGGAAGTTCCAAACACATGCGCGAAGAACAGATCGCACTCGCATTTGACAGTCGCCCGTACGGCATTCCTGTTCGAGAAGGTGCCCCAAGCCGTGTAGGTGCTGTTGCCCGGATCCCAGATGCCGGAGCTGCAGTCCGACGCCTTCAATTCATGACTTTGCATACCATTTGCTTCAGAGAATTCCTGCATCCGATTGCGAATCTCTGACATTTTCAAGGTGCCGCCGGGTTTCCGCTGCATTCTTAGCTGCAGGGCTCCTGCGAGAGTTGCTGCATCAGCAGCGTTCTGTGCATCACTCTTGACCGCAGTGATGTGGCCCAAGTCGATCATCAAAACGCAGATCCCGACCAGAGCGAGAATCAGCACGGGCATCAACGCCATGATGGCACCAGAACGCTGACGCTTCACTGACCTCTGTCGGTGTAGTCGCTTCGATTCTGCTTGCTCATGCATGCTGATACTTCCTTAAACTCCCGATCGGAAACGGGGCTTACTTCTTATTCTTCTTGCTGTCCTTGCCGTCCTTCCCGCCCTTGCTGTCCTTCCCATCTTTTCCGTCCTTACCGCCTTTTCCGTCCTTCCCGTCTTTGTTCGACTTGTTCTTCTTGTCCTTCTTGTTCTTTTTCCCACCTGGGCCAGGTGGATCGTCACCTTCAGACTCAGCTGGCATCACACAAACTCCTGTCAGCGTCTTGTCAGTCATGAAACTGGGGGCGAACCATGAAACGTCCGTGTAAGGAACACTGACGTTTACAGAAACGGTCTCGAATGGACCAAGTTCGGTAGGTGGATCAGGTGATACCGTAACGGTGTAACCCGACAGGTTAGCCATATCCATCGCAGACTTCACAATCTCGGTTACATCTGCTTTGTCACTGTATTCAGCAACGGCGACGCGGCATCCGGCACGCGCTGCCTCCTCCAGAACGTGCTTGACCATTACTGCTCGGCCTATCTCCACACTGCCCAGTAGAAAGACAATCAAGACTGGAATGATGACAGCCATTTCGACCATCGCGCCACCGCGGCGTTGGAGTCGTTTGCGTAGAGAAACAATCATTGAGCGGTTCCGAAATACCTTGGTTTTATTTAGGGACTGCTAGAGTCCTGATCTACCGATCCAATGGAACGGTATGTCAGGTTTTGCCTGCTTCAAAAATAAATCAGGCCTAACATGTGGGTTTTCCAAAAGCAAATCGTCTTGTGCGGGTTTTACGGATCATCGCGATATTGCCGGTCAGATCGCCGTTCATTGCTCAAGCGATCACATCGTGTACAACGTGCCCTAAGCCATTGGTTGCGGTCTGTTGGCGACCGCCGAACTGGTAGGTGAGTTTTTCCTCATTGATTCCCATCAGGTGTAGAACTGTTGCGTGTAAGTCAGGCATGCTGACTGAGCCATGAAGTGGCAGATAGCCAAATTCATCAGTTTCACCGTGACGGTAGCCGCGTTTCACCCCACCGCCTGCCATCCACATGGTGAAGCCGTAAGGATTGTGGTCACGCCCATCTTTATCCTGTGATACTGGTGCTCTTCCAAACTCTCCTCCCCAGATCACCAAGGTTGAGTCGAGCAAGCCACGTTGTTTGAGGTCTGTCAAAAGTCCCGCAATGGGGCGATCCGTCTCGTAGCAGTTGTCTTTGTGACCACCAGCAAGATCTCCGTGTTGATCCCAGTTGTTTTCATATCCACCATGATAGATCTGAATAAATGGAACTTCTCTTTCAACCATCCTCCGTGCCAAGAGGCATTGTGCTCCAAAGTACTTGCAGTCGGGGTCATTTAATCCATACATGTTGTGAGTGGCAGCTGTTTCGTTGGATAGGTCAGCCAGTTCCGGTACGGACGCCTGCATCTGGTAAGCCATCTCAAAGGATTTTGTGCGAGCTTCCCACTGAGTCTTGTCAGGATAATCGTTCGCGGACCGTCGATTGAGCCAACTTAGCAATTGGAGTTGTGACTTCTGAGTCGCGGTACTCAGACCTTGTGGGCGTTCCAAGTGCAGGATCGGGTGTTTTCCCGTTCGGAACAGCGTTCCCTGGAATTCGCCAGGAAGGAAGCCTGAGCTCCACAGATTGGCGCCCCCTTCTGGGGCCGCGCGGCGGTCGTACATGACGACATATTCCGGAAGTTCACGACTTTCATTAGCCAATCCATAGGTGGCCCATGAACCAAGATTGGGTGAACCCACCTGCTGCCGCCCCGTGTTCACGACGTAACAGGCAGGCACGTGGTTCTGTTCATTGGAAACACAGGCATTGAGGAAGGTGATGTCATCTACATGTTTGGCCAGATGCGGAAAAACATTTGAGACGCTCTGGCCGGTTTCGCCGTGCTGTTTGAATTCGAAGGGAGATTTCATGATATTGCCCGGATAGGGAAATAGCGTTCGAAGCTTGCCGGGGAATGGCTTGCCATCCAGTTTGGTAAGCAGCGGTTTCGGATCAAACAGGTCGATGCCCGAGGGACCTCCATTCATGAACAGCCAGATGACGGACTTCGCTTTTCTGGGTGGATGGTGCACTACCGGAGAGCAAGACGCGTTATTTTCACGGAGTAGCGAAGACAGGGCGAGCATCCCCATTCCACCCCCGGCGCGTGTCAATAATTCTCGGCGTGTGAACATGTCAATTCAGAGCAGTAAAAGTAAGGAAATGTTGGGGAAGTGGATCAATTGAAATACCAGAACTCGTTACTCATCAGCAGGACATGAGCGAAGTCACCCAGTTCGTTCCCCGCGTCCAGAAACTGTTCAACCCGTTCCACTTCCTGAGGATCGGCGCGGCGTCCGAGGAGACGATGGAATAAACGATCGATCGTGCTTTTGAGGTCATCGTTGCTATCCGCGAGGGCATGTTCAGCAACTCCATGGGCTTGCATGCGTGTGACACTATCGTTCCATATCGCCAGTGATTGGGTGGGTACAGTCGTGTCCCGTCGCTGCGGGCAAGAGATGAGACCGCCAGGCGAATCAAATAGCTGAAGGAATGGAAGCGGGTTGGTTCGCTTTTTTAGAATGTAAATACTGCGGCGATAGATTTCGGGACGCTCAACCACGAGCGTTGGCCATGTTTCGTCTGGATCGTCTTCATGCCGATTCAGAATGGCGGCCCGTGGTATGGGAGGATGGAATGCAGGTCCATACATGCGATCGTTGTAGAGACCACTCAATTGCAGCAATGAGTCGCGAAACATCTCTGCGGTCATCCGACGTGGCCACCATCGATGAAACAGGTCACGCGGAACGTTTTGTTCCTGTTGCGACTCCTGTCTGAACGTTGTGCTGCACAGGATCAAGCGATGAATGTGCCGAATATTCCATCCACTATCAACCAATTCACATGCCAACCATTCCAGCAGTTCAGGGTGGCTTGGCTCGGATCCTTCCCGGCCAAAGTTGCTGGGCGTATCAACGAGTCCCAGCCCGAAATAGTGTGTCCAGACCCGATTGACCGCGACGCGGGCAGTCAGTGGACCCGCACCTGCCTGCAGGTCAGTGATCCAGTGGGCCAACGCGGAACGCGGCCTTGGATTACTGTTGCTAGGATCCCAGTTTTGCCAGGTTTTGTGAATTTCCGGTTTTGCAGCGACTGCGAAGGCAGCGGGGAATCGTGGGCCTACCTCTTCTCCTGGTTGAAATAGTGATCCTCCCCACAACACAGGGATCGTGGCTGCGTCACTGCCGGTGATGACGAGGCCGCGTAACGGAGCTGCGGGAAGTTGTTGCGTCGCCGTCTCAATTTTCCCGGTCAGCAGGTCATATCGCTCGCGATCACGTTTTGCTGGTTCGGAATCTTCGTCGATGTAAGAGTCGTCAACCATCAAGCAACGATCACACATCGAAAGCAACCGCAACTGTTCTTTGTTCTCGGGATCAAGTGGCAACCGCAGAATCGCTTTTTCCTCATCCGTCAGCTCAAGGTCCTCGATGTTGTCATCCCTTGCACCATCCAACAGGATTTCGTGAACTTCCTCCTTCCAGCGATCAACGTCCCGGAACGGCTCGCCAGCAATTTGGTCGAGGTAGTGATTCTTTCGCTGTGTGTTGCGGAAAATCGAGACCAGCGAATAGTACTCGTCGATGGCGATGTCGTCGTAAGTATGGTCGTGACAACGGGCGCATCCGATACTGACTCCGATCATTGCGCTGCCAACGGTTGAGACGATGTCATCCAGTTCATCGAATCGTTCCGATTCCTGTGGCATGAACGTGTTGTACGGGGCGGCCGTCAGAAACCCGGTTGCTGCAATCGCCATC
>JAPOKD010000071.1 GCA_029977825.1 Planctomycetota bacterium
CCGCAGATTGCATGGTCTTTACGGCGGCTTGGTATGGCTACGTCTGTCTACGAGCAACAGGAGCGAAGTGGCAGGAAGTCGCAGGTGGAGGATGCCTTGTCCTATGCTGGATTCAACCGTGGTCCAAGTGATATTCAAAAGGCAAAAAAACAACTCAGTCGAATGGGCAGAGATACTGCGAGACAACTTTTGCCATGGTTACTGGATGCCGATTTGCGCTTGAAGGGTACGCACAGTAATGAGGGACGTGACCGTTTTCTTCTCGAGAATCTGGTCATCAGGTTAGCGAAACAGGCTACTCAAAAGAAAACGTCCGGGAAGATGCCCAAAGCAACCGTCTGACGGTTTGCTCGCTTCGTGATTCATGCCTGTGATGCACTTGCGTTGAGCCAGCAGCCATGAAGATTGGTCATGAAGATTGTTGTTGAGCTGTGTCGCTTCCTGTGTTATCCAGACCAGACGCGTTGCTGCTGCATGGTCCCGTCAGACTGGATCGCTGTGTCGACAGACATGCGTGCAGTGATTTTTGGTTTGGCTGAATGAGTCTGCTCACATGCGATCGCTGGTACCTTTGGTCAATGCCATGAAAGCTGACTCAAGGTCAAGTTCCTCTTCCGTGAAGCGACGCAGGTCGATCCCATTTTCGATCAGTAACTTTGGTAGTTCGCTGTATTCCTCGATTCCACTTTCCAAAACCACTCTCATCGCGTCATCTCCCAATTCGCATGCTTGAACTTTTTCGTGTTCATTGAGCAACTGTGCGATGCGTTCCATTTTGTTTCGATCAGCTGGTTGAATGACGAGCACTGTATGTTCTCGCACCATGCGAATGACTTCTGCCTTGGTTGCGTTCTGTTTCAGCTCCCCTTTGTCAATGATACCTACTTTGTTACACACGTCAGCGAGTTCCGGGAGAATGTGACTGCTGACAATAATGGTTTTCCCCATTTCTCCCAGTTTCCGTAGCAGGTTCCGCATTTCGATTCGTGCACGTGGGTCCAAACCCGACAGCGGTTCGTCAAGGAGCAGAACCTGAGGGTCATGCAGTAGCGTTCGAGCGAGTCCGAGGCGTTGAGTTTGTCCACGCGACAGGGTGTTGGCAAAGGCATCACGCTTGAAATCCAGGTCTACCACGTCGAGCATTTCATCAACGCGTTTGCGACGGTCTTGACCACCAATCCGGTAGGAGGCGGCAAAAAACTCGAGGTACTCAACCACAGTCATGTCGTCATACACGCCGAAGAAGTCGGGCATGTATCCCACCAAACGTCGGATTTCCTTGGGGGCGGTATGAACGCTGTGGTCACACACGTAAGCCTCGCCCCAAGTCGGCTCCAGAAGAGTGGCTATGATGCGCATGGTTGTTGTTTTTCCGGCACCATTGGGGCCGATGAATCCGAACAGGTCACCGGCTTGCAAATCAAGATCAATGCCCTTGATTGCGAAAGCATCGCCATATTTTTTTGTAAGGTCGACGGTTTTGATCATGGCAGATTTCGGGCTTGAAGGGAGGTGCTGGCCAGAATGAAATGGCCACTCATTGATTTCTGTTTTGGGTCAGCACGGTGGACATCGTGCAGGTCAGCACGGCCACTGATTGGTGTTGCGAACTAAAAATCTTTGTCACTTGTGACAGGGAGTATGAGACGAATCATGGTAAGGCTCTCTCCATCCGCGTCTATTTCCGTTTCTCCATCACTCAGTTCAAGGGACGTCAATTCATCCGCCAGCCTGCCAATCAGAATGCAACGATCGTCCGAGAGTGTGTGGCTGAGGTCCAGTGAGGACAAGGCATCATCACGCAGTCGTGTGTATCGACTGCCACCCACGGCGTTGTGGAACATCAGCATTTCTGCAACACGATCAGGAAGTTCAACTGTTGATGGGTCCCACTCTTCAGTGTCACGACTGCTTTCCAAGGCGGTTTGTCGGGACAATCGCCAGCGAAAGTTCTTCTGCCGCAAACTGTCGATGCGTTCAATACGGCCGCCGGCAGGGAACCGAGTCCGTAGCAGATAGGCCCAATTCCGATAAATGAGCATTCCATCGAGAAGGTCAACCGGCAGTGGATTCACTAACTCACCCTTCAGAAGTTCGCTTCCATCACGGCGTTGCAGGCTGGGGTAGTTGCTGAGCTTGGGTTTGAATCGAAGCAGTGTTTGGAAGCTTTTGCTACTCCTGGCTGCCAACGGTGCGCCCAGAATCGAATTCTGAAGTGGCCCTGCAGGAACATTGGCGTTTTCGACGCCACTCTGTTGCAGGCGAATGCCATAGGGAGGCATTCGTGTGTCTTCGATTGCAATCTGAATGCCTCCGTAGGTCTGGCCTGGATAGCCCAGAGGGCTTAGTAACGCTTGTTGGATTGAATCAGTCAGCTTGTCAAAGTTGGCTGACTCTTCGATATCGATATTGAGCAGAGCAGCATCATGCGAGTAGATGCAGTTTGCCTGAAAGCCTCGCCCCACACCTGAGATCGCATCGATGTCAATAATCTCGACACGATTAAACCTTACAATGCCTGTCTCGTTTTCCCTCGGTGTATCGCCTTCGGCGATGTTCGGACGCGCCTCGTACATCAGCACCAACGTCAAAGCGATGGCAACAAAAGGAAAGCTCAGCCATCCCAGTAGTGGGCGGCCCAGGAAGCGGTTGACTAGCAGGTAATCAAGTGGGCCGATGACAGCGATGAGGGCCATCAGGATGATTGAGACAACAGAAAACTCGAACTTCCGCTTGACCTCGAACTGGTCAAGTGTGGATCGAAGTTGCCCCGCGAGGTCGTCATACGCGGTACCACGGTTAGTGATCGTGATGTCTTTCTTCTCGGGCAAAAGTATGTCGCCGGTAAGTTGCGTCATCAGGTCAAGCCGTTCTGGCCATGCTGTGAACATCTCATTGTCGAGGTCGGCAGCGATTGCAGTGATACGCCCGAATCCTGTGTTGTATACCGCAGCGACAGGAAGGCTGACACGCCGAGTCGTCTTTCCCGTAATGAGCACCGTACCAAGATTCCGTGGTAATCGGAGACCCGTGAAGTTACTCAATGGATTTTGCGTTGAGGTGTAGGTTTCGATCGCGGATGGATCAATGGTCGTTGTCTTGGATTCAGTGATTCCGAGCAGTTTTTGAAGCCAAGGTGCTGCTTCGAAAAGATCTTGGCATGATTCACCCAAGGAAATGAAAAGATGCCCACCACCGGAAACCCATTGTTCAATGGCCAGGCGTTGCCGTGTTGAAAGGGCTCGCAGTAAGTCAATTCCAGCAGCGTTAATCATGATCATGTCGACGCCGTCGTAACCGATCATTGAGTCTGGAAGTTCCGACGGATCCGTCGGCTTGGAAACTGCGATTGATGCATCACGATTCAGCAGTTTGTTGGCACCTATCTCATCGACACCCAGTGGATTTCCGATCACAACGATCCATTTCATGTCCAGTGGGATCATAGCTGGGCCGCGCGATGGTGAACCGGTGGTCGGAAAACGCCCACTTGCAACCATGCCGTTTTCATTCTTGAGGATCAGAGGGGCCGCTTCACTTCCAGGAACGACGTATGCCCAGGTGCCGGCGTTGACGTCACCAACCTGTTCGTAAAGAACTTCATCGCCATCCGCGTCACGCGTCTCCAGCGTTGTGACGTTTTGAGACCCTGAAAAACGAATTCCTGTCCAGACACCGACTCGGTAATGACCCTGAATTCCAATACGGATCTCGGAAGAGACATCGTCAGCGCGTGCGGTTCGACCACCGGCTAACAGCAGGCACACTGTGCACAGAATGGCACCGATCAAGTGAAGCAATTTCGACATTCAGACTCGTGTGTGCTTTAGGGCTTCTCGGAATTGGGGCATTCGCAAACCAGGCGGCTACAACCCGGACAACCGTGGCCGTATTTGGCCTGTAATGCTGCGTTCAGGTCTATTTCGGCCACATTTGCGATGGTTGCCAACCACGCGATCACGTCCGCAAACTCCTCAGCCAGATTTTCGCGATCGTCACCTCGCAGTGCCGAGGCCAATTCACCGATTTCCTCCATCAACCACATGAAAGTGCCATCTGTTCCTCGAGCAGCATCTTTCTCGTAGTACATTTGGCGGATATGACGCTGAAGATCAGCAATCGACAGTTCGTCTGCAGATTCGGACGAGGTTGGCATGAAATGGGGCGTGATTCGGGTATTTTTGGGTCGGTTGGGCCAGAAAAGGCCACACTTGGATCATCATAGGTGGAGATCCATCAGGAGTCAGCAAGATATCCCGCTGCACGACTGCACGGTAGTCAACTACAGTGTTGGGGTCATTTTGGTTCCGTTCTTATTCGCTCATCCTGGTCAAATTTCTTGACAGAGTCGTCTCGCCCGCAAAAAAAGCCTACCGAAGGCGTCACATCTGTACCCTCGAATGCCGCTGCAGCGGCTGGCGGGGCGATGGGTGGCTCACGCCGCGATCGTGCTACGGAAGGCGATGGACCCGCTGGTGGTGAAATCGAAAATGCCGCCCGCATGAGCCAGCATCAAGATGACTTGTCAGACTCTACTGAATCGGGCCTCGGCTGCGAAAAATCCTCCTCGGACGGCCAACCGAGCCCGGAAGCAACAGCGAGTTCGAAGGCGAAATTTCATCGCTATCCGTTCTATTCACCCCGCTTTTGGCATGGAATGCGCCCAAAATCGTGGTGGAGTTTGCTTCGCATGGGGCGATTTCGCATCCACCCGTCTCGTTTGCTGATGGCAGTAGCGATTTCATTTGCTACGCCATTCAATACTATCCTCGCTTTGCTGCAGGGACTCATCTTCCGCCGGAAATTGGCGGAGGCAGAGTTGCATGGACCACCAGTATTCATCGTTGGGCACTGGAGAAGCGGCACAACGTTGTTGCATGAGTTGATGGTACGTGATGAGCGTTTGAGCAGTCCTTCTACCTTTCAATGCTTCGCGCCCTGCCATTTTCTTGTCACTGAGTGGTTTTTTAGGCGTTTTGCCACCTGGTTACTGCCTGGTAAAAGGCCGATGGACAACATGGCGGCTGGATGGGATCGGCCTCAGGAGGATGAGTTTGCGTTGATGAATTTAGGCCAACCTTCTCCTTACCGGCGGATCGCATTTCCCAATGAGCCAGCCGTGGACATGAACTATCTCGACTTCGATGGCGTCGCCGAAGAAGGTAAGCAAGCATGGATGACGGCATTACGCTCGTTCTTGCTCAAAGTGAGTGTCGAGACAGGGCGACCATTGATTATCAAGAGTCCAACCCACACAGGTCGTGTTGGCTTCCTGGCTCGGGAATTTCCAGAAGCGAAATTTATTCATATCACCAGAGATCCGAGGGATCTGTTTCCCTCGACTTGTCGTTTATGGCGCGGGTTGGATGAAGTTCAGGCGTTGCAGAATCCTCACCACCAGCAACATGAACACTATGTGGTTGAGTGCTTAAGGCGGATGTACAAAGCCTTCCATGATCAACGCGACTCGATTGACTCGTCTCGCATCATTGACGTCCGTTTTGAGGATCTTACAAGTAATCCGGTGGAAACACTGAGAAGCATTTACGAGACACTCCGGCTGAGTGACTTTGAATCAGTTGAGTCAACGATTCGCGATTGGGCTGAGTCAGAACATAAAACTTATCAACGCAACCAGCATCAGCTTCCGCCTGAAAAAGAAGCGATGATTCTGGATGAATGGCAGGACTACTTTGAACGTTACGGATACAGGTAAGCGAAACATGATAAATAAATTTTGTAAGCGTTCCCTCCTCGTGTTGCCCTTATTGTTGCTGACCGCAGGTTGTCAGCCGGCACAGGAAGAGTCGGTGGTTGAGACTGATGCATCCGCGAGTTCGAAAGATGCTGTTGAAAGCCAAAATGCCAAGGCTGATTCCATGCCTGTGTCAGCACTGGAGGTGACCGCAGAGCAATTGCTTGGCGCGCGTTTGCCTCAGGCAGAGGTTGCTGAGGGATGGATTCGGTTATTTGATGGTCACACCCTTTTTGGATGGCAAGTAGCAGGTGACGCAAATTGGAGAGTCGAAGACGGCAGTATCGTGGTTGATGACGGTGAGGCCTGTTTGCTCTGTACATCGGTTCCCTGGCAGAACTTTGAACTGGTGTTGGAGTACAAAGCGGACGCCGAAACCAACAGCGGCGTGTTTCTGCGTACACCTTTGAGTCCAGAAAATCCCGCCGAGGATTGTTACGAAGTGAATATCGCGCCAACTGACAATCCGTTTCCAACAGGTGGAATTGTAAAACGAAAGAAGGCAACTGAATTCAAAGTTGACTCAAATGACTGGCATACCATGAAATTGGTGTTGGATGGAGAACGCTTGCAGGTATCAGTCGATGGGAACAATGTTTGTGATTACACCGATGAGGTGGGCGTTGCCGAGGGGAGAATTGGTCTTCAGCATAATTCTGGCAGGATCGAGTTTCGTGATATTCGTCTGCGACCCCTGGGTTTGAAATCGCTGCTGGACGATGAATTGACCCAGTGGACAAAGTATCCCGAAATGCCGGGCGAATTCACCGTGACTGAACAGGGGGATTTGCGTGTGAAAGGCGGAAGGACGCAACTGGAATCCAAGCAGCCTTTTGATGATTTCGTACTACTTGCTGAATACAAGCTTCCCTTGGATGAAATGAATTCGGGAATCTTTTTTCGATGCATTCCAGGTGATGTGATGATGGGCTACGAATGCCAGCTCAGTAATGAAATCAAGGATGGTGATCGATTAAAGCCGGCAGATTGTGGTACCGGAGGGATTTTCCGTCGACAGGATGCAAGGGTGGTAGCGGGAGAAACCGACCAATTCGCCACAGTGGTTTTGGTTGCCCATGGCCCATCCATCGCAGCGTGGGTAAACGGTGTTCAAGTAAGCGACTGGTATGACGATCGAAAGAGTGATGAGAATCCTCGGCGTGGTTTGCGACTCAAGGCAGGAACGTTCATGATTCAGGGTCATGATCCCGGCACTGATGCGCTTATCAGGCAATTCAATGTGGCAACGGTGGGTGATGCGAATCAAAGTGAGTGATCATTTCGCGGCGTGGCTTTTGTGATGGCGCTGATCTTATCGGTCTGGCGCATGGATGGGCATGGTGAGCCATCAGGCGCGGAACGCGTTTACCTCAGTCGTCGGCAGCGGACGCATCTTTAATCACAAATTTGGCATGCAGACGCGCCACCTGCTTCGCGAGTCCAGCAGATTCCACACTTTGAACGACTTGTTCCAAGTCCTTGTATGCTTCCGGCGCTTCGTCTCTCGGGTAATGACGGCAGTTCGTAAGAATGTCTGCTGCATCGAATGAGGCGTCGACTTGCTGTTGGTCAAGTTCCCTGATTGCCCGACGTCGACCCAGCCTGCGACCAGCGCCATGGTTCACGCTGTAACAACTCATTTCTGCATCAGGCAAGCCAACCATGACAGCAGAACCAGCTTGTGGGTTGCCGGGAAGCAGAATTGGATGTCCCGTAGTTGCAAAAGGAGTATGTGTGAGGCTTGCATGCCCTGCCGGCAGCGCGCGCGTTGCCCCTTTACGGTGAACCCATGTTGGTACACCTTTGATGATTTCCCTTTGGGCGATGTTATGGCTGATTAAGTAAACCAGATGGCCCTGCGTGCCCGGTATGACTTCCTGAAACGCTTCCAGGACAAGTGCATTGATAAGCAGGTGATTGACCGTTGCAAAGTTTGCACCCATCGCCATGTCGTCCAGATAATTGTCTGCTTCCCGGGTGCCAAGTGGTGCATACACCAGTTGCTTGTCTCCAGCAGGGTATGGAATTTTCCAACGATCAAATTGTTCTTCGAGTGCACGAAATTGCCCTGTTGCAAGGCGATGTCCAATTCCCCTGGAACCACAATGTGAAAGAAACGCAACTTTCCCGTGCTGTAATCCAAACACACTTGCGACCGACTTTGATGGCTCATCGTTCTGAATGTCAACGACTTCGCATTCACCGAAGTGGTTTCCCCCACCATATGAACCCAGTTGTTCAATTTTTCGTTTGTAGTTTGGTAGGCTTTCCGTTTTTTGTAGTACTTCCAAGCGGCGTCGAAGTGAGTCGTTATGTCCGTCGGCCCCAGTCTGTCCGTCGGCCCCAGCATGAACAGAGTCTTCGCATCTATCTGTCCAGAGAGTTGGGATTCCCAGTTCATCCATGACTGCCCGAGATGCACCGCTGGTCAGCACTTCGTTTCCAAGCGACGTTGTCACTCGTCTACCGTTGGGAACGTGTCGCGACCCCTTCCCTGCTCCGGTTGGGATTCGGCGACTGATCGCATGAATCAATTCTCGTCGTGTTTCTTTATCTTCGACGGCATCCTCCGGCAAATCAGTCTGCAGCAGGCTCATTGAGCATTTGATGTCAAATCCTACCGGTCCCGGATAGATATGCGTGGGCGAGGCAAGGACGCATCCAATGGGTGCACCATAGCCGCAGTGAGCGTCCGGGTTCAGGACGACTTCCGACACGCCAGGAGCCAGGCGGCAGTTGACAGCTTGCTGAAGGCAAATCGAATCGAACGAGTCGCGGATGGATTTGTTGCCAAAAACTTTGATGGGCGTAACGTTATCACCAGCAGGTAGAATTGCAGTCGCTTCTCCGGTGGCAATGAGTGGTTTCACTGATCTTTCTTTATCTGAGCTGTGATTGGCAGATTGGTCATGCAAGATGCATTTGAAGAGTCGAGCAGGGCTCACCAGGTTCAGGGATTCTGAACAGAAAATTTTCTAAAGGGCGAGCGTGATAGCAACGATTGCCGGTATCAGCGACAGGAAGCATGGCTCGTTCATAGAAGCACCGTTCAGGTTGGGCAATTTTCGAAATCTTACTCATTTGCCGATAGATACGGTCGCGATGTAGCTCACGCTGCTTCTGCAACCCAATGCGATTTGCAAGGTTAGATGCGTGACGTCAAATTTGCCTCAACAGTTGTTGAAGTGGTTGGCGGTTGTACCGATGGACCAGCTGGTTTGGTCCCGAGCAACCAAGCCCAGGCTGAGTCTCGGACTGTGTTCTATTCGTTCTTTACTTCTGCAGCAAAAGCCCTGAGCGGTTTGGGGAGAGGGAAATGAACCGATTCTTCACGTATGGTTTCTACTTGAACCGTTGCGTTGAATTGATTGACGAGGCAGTCAATCGTTTGCTGAACGACTGATTCCGGAGCACTCGCTCCCGCGGTGATGAGCACAGTTTGCTCGGCATTCAATTCACTGAGTTCCAGGTCTTGCGGTCCGTCGATAAGGAAGGCCGTGATGCCTCGGTCGCTTGCGAGTTGCTTAAGGCGTTGGCTATTGCTGCTGTTCTGGCTGCCAAGGACAATCACGACATCTGCACTGTCAGCCAATAAACGAACAGCTTCCTGACGATTCTGGGTGGCGTAGCAGATGTCTTCTTTGGGAGGGCTCTCGATGTTTGGGAAGCGTTCTTTGATTTTCTTGATGATGCGATTAGCATCATCAACGCTAAGTGTTGTTTGTGTCAGATAAGCAAGTTTTGTTTCATCTCCGATGTTCAAATTTTCTACATCTTGCTCATCTTCCACTAAAATGATCGCCTCAGGCGCCTCGCCCATGGTGCCAATCACTTCATCGTGTCCTTCATGACCGATCAGCAGAATGGTGTAGTTCAGCTTGGCATACTTGATTGCTTCAAGATGGACTTTGGTCACAAGCGGGCACGTGGCATCCAAAGCATGCAGGTTCCGCTCACTTGCAGCTGCCCGGATCTCGGGTGAAACGCCGTGTGCCGAGAACAGCAGGACGCTATCGGTGGGGACTTCCTCGATGGTGTCGACAAAGATGGCTCCCTTTTCACGGAACTGATCAACCACATATTGGTTGTGTACGATTTCGTGGTACACATAGACCGGAGCGCCAAATTTTTTTAGCGTCAAATCCAGTGATTCAATTGCCATGTTTACGCCAGCGCAAAACCCTCGCGGGGCTGCCAAAATGATCTTCATTCCTGTTCCAGTACCGTGTTCCAATACAGCGGGGCCGTTTTGACTAGTTCCAGTGAGCCGTCGAATTCTGGATTTCCTGAGGCAAAGTCCCAGGGAGACGATCCACCAATCGCACAGCATAACCGTGTGGTGGCATCACCGTCTAACCATGGTGAATCTGGCAGGAACGCTCACAATCTCGGGCAAGCGAGGAAATTCACGCGAAAATTGGCGACTTCCCATTACGAGAACTTTCTAGTCGCAAGCATCCTTTTACCAAGGAAATTGCGGCAACCTTTTTATGACGTTTATGCTTTTTGCCGCACCGCAGACGATTTGGCGGATGAGTCACCAAATCCCGATGAGGCGTTACGGAAAATTGAAAGTTTTCAGCAACAGCTTGATGCCACGTTTGCAGGATGCCCTGAACAGCCCCTGTTCGTTGCGTTGGATGCGACGATTCGGCAATTTCAAATTCCAAAGCAGCCTTTTGATGATCTACTTGCTGCATTCCGACAGGACCAGTATCGGAATCGCTACGGAAGCATTGCAGAGTTATTGGAGTATTGCCAACTTTCGGCCAACCCGGTTGGCCATCTCGTTTTGCGCCTTGGTGACTCGTATAACGCTGAGAATCGAGTCCTTTCGGATCATATTTGTACTGGCTTACAGTTGGTCAACTTTTGGCAGGATGTCGCAAGGGATTTTGCCATGGACCGTATTTATGTCCCACAGACGCTGATGCGTGAGTTTGGGGTTGTTGAGGAGATGTTCGGGCAAGGCACGACAGCGGAACCGCTGCGGCGTCTATTGGCACATGAATGTGAGCGTGCCGAAAAAATGTTTCAGACGGGGCTTCCGCTCGCCAAAAGTGTGAAGCCGTGGCTCGCAAACGATGTAAAACTCTTCGCTCATGGTGGTTTGCAGACTTTGCGAGCAATCCGGAAGATCGATTTCGATGTGCTGCGTTGCCGACCCACGGTGGGAAAACTGCAGCAGTTCGGCTTGGTTTTGCGAGCTCTTGCAGGAAGATTGTGAATTCTGATGCATCGTAGGATGGCGTGCCAGTGCCGACCCTACAGTCATCCGCTCGACCTGCGGTTATCATATGGCCATGGATGTTCGTAGTTCCGTTGCCGCAAGTTATCGACACGTTCGGCGTATCTCGCGGCGAAGTGGCAGTAACTTTTATCGATCGTTTTGGCTGCTCCCGAAGCCGAAGCGAGAGGCAATGTGCGCTCTTTATGCCTTTGCACGGACAACCGACGATCTAGGTGATTGCGAAGAACCGATCGCTCTGCGTACTTTGTGGCTTGGGTGGTGGCGACAGACGGTAGCTTTGAACCTCATTGGTGATGTTTCGTCAGAGCAAGTCATTTTGCCAGAGGGCTTGATTCCTGAGGGGGCATCGGCAGGCACCGAAAACTGGCCCATTGATTTGCATCGACGCGCCAGGGAAATTTTGCCAGCCCTTCGCGATACGGCCAAGCGATATGAAATCCCCTCACGATATCTGCTTGAAATTGTGGATGGCGTATTGGCAGACCAGCAGAAAACCAGATTCGACACGTACGAACAGGTTGAGCACTATTGTTACCTCGTGGCATCAGCAGTTGGCTTGGCGTGTATCCATATTTGGGAATACGAAGATCCAATTCCCACCTCTGCCGCAATCGACTGTGGTTTGGCGTTTCAGTTGACCAACATCCTCCGGGATGTTCTTGAGGATGCGCAACGTGGGCGGATATATCTGCCGCGACAGCATTACGAGCAACATGGGCTTAGCGAAGATGATTTATTGAAGCCACGCCCTGATGACCGCTTGCAGTGTCTTGTGTTGGATGAGGTCACGCGGGCCCGTAGACTATTCGACTCCGGTTGGGGCATCTGGGATTCCCTGCACCCTGACGGCAGGCCCATGTTCAGCATGATGTGGAGGACCTACAGGCAATTATTGGAGCGAATTGCCGAATCACCTCGTGCTGTTGCTCGCCAGCGAATTCGTCTGACGCCTGGAGCAAAGCTTGGTATTGTCTCGCGTCATTTTTGTTCCCCGCTGTTTCGTCGCTTACCGGTACCGCCGCGGGAATTAGGAATGTCGGAAACCGAATCGTGAATGCAGTCACTCGCCAAGCAAGAAACTCAAGTCTCAAGAAACAAGTACTGATTGTTGGGGGTGGTCTGGCAGGACTTGCCACCGCAGAGTCTCTGGCTCGGAACTATCCGGAACGCTTTGACATCACCATTTTGGAAGCCAAACGTTCAACCGGTGGGCGTGCTGGGTCGTTTCAGGACAGTAAGACGGGGGGGACGATTGATTACTGTCAACATGTTGCGATGGGATGCTGCACTAGCTTTTTGGGGCTTCTTGAGCGGCAGGGCTTGGATGGTCAGTTGCATCGATACACTCGCTTGAAATTCTTTCATCCTGAACACGCTGTCAGTACTTTCTCGCCCTATCGCTGGCTGCCGGCCCCGTTTCATCTGATGCCAGCGTTATCGAATCTCCGTTATTTGAATCGATCCCAGCGACGACAGATCCAGAGAGCGCTGTTTCGCCTTTTTCGAACAGGTTCTGATGATTTGACAGACTTGCTGGCCGAGCCGTGGCTTGAGGAACATGGTCAGGATCAGGCGACAATTAAGGATTTTTGGAGTGTGATCGTTGTCAGTGCGCTGGGTGAGTCGATCGATCGGGTTTCACTTGCTGCCGTTCGCAAGGTTTTTATTGACGGGTTTGCCGCAGCACATGGTGCTTCTGATGTGCTGGTTCCAAAACTACCTCTGGCCGATTTGATCGGTGGGCAACTAACCGCTGCGATTGAACAGCTCGGAGTTGAAGTCAAAACCGGCCGAATGGTTCGGCAGGTTTCTTCAGAAAAAAGCGTTGTCATGGCTGATGGACAGACGCTGACGGCCGACCATGTGGTAATCGCCGTGCCGTGGCATTGTGTTAACGATTTAGTGCCGTCCGATGCGGTTGATAACTTGGAGGGTTTGGCAGCGGCACCTGCCTCGCCTATCAGTGGTTTACATCTGTGGTTCGATCAGCAAATCACGGATCTTCCACACGCTGTACTCGTTGGGACTGTCGCCCAGTGGGTGTTTCGGCAACCGTGGGAACAAGAACAAGCGGCCTCCGGGTTCTACTATCAGGTTGTCATCAGTGCCTCGCAGTCGGCCCGGTGTTTACCGCGTCAGGAACTGATTGATGTTGTTTTGAGAGAGCTGCGGCATGCTTTCCCAGCGGCACGTGGTGCGAGATTGGTGCAAAGCAAAGTCGTGACGGATCCAAAGTCTGTTTTCTCAATCACTCCGCAATTTGAAGAAATCCGACCGACCTCCAGCACGGGTTTGCCCTGGCTCCATTTGGCTGGTGATTGGATAGCGACCGGATGGCCGGCCACCATGGAGAGTGCGGTCATTAGCGGAAGAATGGCTGCTGCGAGTGTCCTACAGAGTGATTTTGGCGGTAATCTGGACGTTGAGGCAGGCTTGCCGCGTGGATGGCTTGCGAGATACCTGATTAAACCATAAGCGTGGTTTGCCAACCGCGTATCATCTAACGAGATTATCAACTATGAGAGAATGAGCGTGGACCAATCACTACCCCCAGCGTTAGCGGAACGACTCCGTTGGCTTGTTAGCCCGGCAGACGCACAGCACCAACCGGGGGAATTCGTCCTGTATTGGATGCATAGTGCCATGCGCGGGCACGAAAATCCAGCTCTCGATGTAGCAATCTGCCTCGCTCGGCAAAATGGGCTGCCTCTTCTGGTCTACCACGCCCTTTCCGAGGATTACCCGTATTCTTCCGACCGATTTCACGCGTTCATCCTCCAAGGGCAACGCGATGTGCAGCGAGAACTCGCAGATCGAGGGATAGAATCTCACTTCCATCTCGCTCGAGATGGAGACCGAGGGCCGCACTTGCGAGATTTGACGAGGCGTGCGGCAGTCCTGGTGACGGAAGATATGCCTGTCCAGCCACTGGTGGGCTGGATGGAACGATTGGTCGCGCGCACCTCGACGCCGATCGCAATGGTGGACGCGTCTTGCATTGTTCCCATGCAACTCAGTTCAAAGTCATATCAGAGAGCGTTCGAGTACCGAGATGCAACGAAGGAACTGTACGAGGAGCGTATTGATCGGGAGTACTCGGAGCAGCAGATCGATTGCGAATTCTTCCAGGGGCCGATGCCTTTCAAGTCTCTCGACCTCCAGGACGTGTGTCTTGCTTCATTGATCGCAGGCTGCCGGATCGATCACTCGATTGCACCCGTTGCCGATACGCCCGGCGGAACGCGGGCGGGTTACAAGCGTTGGAACCAATTCAGGACTAACGGTTTGAATGGTTATGAAGAGGAACGGAATGATGCAAGCAATCGTCACGGGGTCAGCCGCATGAGTGCGTATCTGCACTTCGGTATGGTTAGCCCCTTCAGGATCGCTCGCCAAGC
>JAPOKD010000280.1 GCA_029977825.1 Planctomycetota bacterium
AAAGATTCTGAAAGAGGAGCAGGATGCAGCGGCGATACCGGAAGCTGATGCTAACCTGACTTCTCCAGCAAACTCGGATGATTCAGGCCTTAATTCACCAATCATCCCTGAATTAAGCGTGCCCGGTTCCAATCAGTAACCGGTGCTCACAGATGTGT
The DNA here is from genome assembly GCA_029977825.1 of Planctomycetota bacterium. Classification (GTDB taxonomy): domain Bacteria; phylum Planctomycetota; class Planctomycetia; order Pirellulales; family Pirellulaceae; genus Rubripirellula. Next base: position 159 of record JAPOKD010000280.1, read on the forward strand.
TGTAAATCAGTGACCGCAGGTACGCGGTTAAGCCACTGTCAACTGAATCTGACAACCAGCACAACTGCGTCTCAAAACAGGTTGTCGATGCCGGACTTTCCACGCTGAATCCCGACAACCAGATCAAACTGCTAAAAATGGCTTCGATGGCTCCGCGTTTCCAACCTCGCTTGCAGCAGACGTCCCGATCGCGAATTCGGTGGGCAACGTGATTTTACCGAAGCTCACGTTACAAAGACGTTACGGTATGCCACAACAATACCCCATAGAATTTCATAACGATGTCGAGCAGATCGCCGACATCAAATCAATGAACATGGGAGTCTGCTATGAGAATGCGAATTTTGATGTGGTCCTCGATCGTAATGCTTCCTCTGTGCTTCGAAGAACCCAACGCAAGAACATGTGGAAACGATCTGGCCTTTCAGGAGCAAGCTGACGATCTTGCAAATCGACTCTCACGTGTCACGGCAATCAAGAACCCGACCGAGGAGCAGATCCACGAAGTCACTGACGTCACACAACAACTCAGAGCTCTGGGCCCAACAGGCTTAGCTGCCACCCTAAGAGTACGGGAAGCAGAACCTCAGACTGGGGACAATGAACTTCAACTCCGCCTGCTTGATCAGCAACTTGACCTGATCGCCGGCCAAAAAAACTCTCGCACCAGCAAACTTTACTGGTACAAGTCTTTGGCAGTCGCCAAAGAAAAATCCACTGAATTGCAACGCCCCATTCTGAGCCTTCGATTATTGGGGCAGCTTGATGAAGACATGAGTTGTGCCAATAGCCGTTTCTTCAGACGCATCCTCTACACCAATCCTCAGATCGCCAATTTACTGCGGCAGCACTTTATCCTGCATTGGCAACCCGTACGTGATGTTCCCATCGCTACCATCAACTTTGGAAACGGCAGGAAACTGGAACAGCCGATCATCGGAAATAGCGTGCATCTCGCTGTCACTAAAGAAGGTCGAGTCATTGATGCCCTGCCAGGATTGGTCACGCCAGTCGAGTTCCTCGACTGGGCCCAATCGATACTCGTACTTCATCATAGGTATTTGTCACTTCCCCCCAATGATTTCCAACAGCACTTACAAGGCTGGCATCAGAACCGATCACAGCTAAGACGCCAGCAAAGTGAAGTCACCATTGGTGTCGACCAGAAAGTCAGCGAATTGAATCCAATCGACCCCCGCTGGAAGTTGGCTGCAAAGAAAATGAAACGGACAGCCATGTATCCGATCGCAAAACAATTGAATCACGGCAACCCCACAGCCGCAGCTGCCATGATAACTGCCCCCCTGAAGATGGCCGCGGAACTGCCCCTGTTTCGTATGGTAGATTCGCTGGACCCACATACTGAAGAGGACTCGTTCTTCAATCTTTACGGCCTTCAACCCAAACTGGATGACTGGTACGCCCGTGATGCAAGCACAGGAGATTATGATGCACTTACCAACCGGATCTATGAAGAACTATTCCTAATGCCACTGAATGATCCATGGCTGGGCTTGTCACCAGGAGATCGCTTCATCGCACTGGACAGCAGAGAACCAGACGGTAACAAAGCACCAAACCCACCGACAAGGAAGATTTTCGATGCACCGGCACGCTAGAAAAAGATATAACCAAGACGTTTCATTCCAAGGTAAGCAACATGGCAGCCCCCGGCATCCTTACAATCGAAGATGATCCCGCAATCCGGCGTGGAATCGTTGATTCACTTAAAGCCACTGGCCATATTGTCTGGCAAGCCGAGCGGGCAGACACCGGAATCGAAAAGGCGATAGGAAAGCCTTGTGACCTGGTACTCCTCGACTTGGTATTGCCGGGTGGACATGGACTAGACGTTTTGACTGAAATCCGCGTACAAAAGCCAACGCTTCCAATCATTATTCTGACCGCCAAAGGTGAAGAACAGGATCGCATCAAGGGTCTGCGATTAGGTGCTGATGACTATGTAGTAAAACCTTTCAGCGTCGATGAACTTCTCGCACGCGTGGAAGCAGTTCTACGACGATCTCCAGCAAGATCAGCACAGAATCCTTCGTTGGAACTTCCAAATGGGGAGATCAACTGGAACAGTCGTGAAATCATATCCCACACGGGCCTGAATCAGGTATTATCCGAAAGAGAATGCGCCCTATTGAACTACCTCAGCAGAAACCCGGACAGAGCAATCGATCGCAACGAATTGCTGCAGGGCGTCTGGCAAATTGATTCAAAAGGTGTGACGACTAGAACAGTCGACATGCACATTGCACGCTTGCGGGAAAAACTCAGCCATGTGTGCGGTGACAAAGAAACGATCAAGACCATTCGGGGAAAAGGTTATATGATCGACTCTGAATTGGTCAAAACACCATGACAATCCAACGCTTCACTGGTCGCCGACTTTCACACCCTACCACCATCTGGTGCCTCTTCGCGCTGATTCTGACTTGCATCACTGCTGGGCTGATAAGTCTTTCCGAGCATGCTCTCCGCCTGAGTCATGAGCGTCAGAAAAGCCAAACACGCGAACGATTGCAACAAGACACGGTAGTTGCATTGTGGCGACTCGACTCTCGCTTGGGGCCATTCATCGCAACTCTGCTTGACCCACTTAACAACGAAGGCACCTTGGCTCCAGAGTCCCAATTTGTGAAAGAGCGTTTCACTATCCTCAATGCCGCAGACGGCACGAAAGGTATCAACCAGCCAGAATTTTCCATTCATGAGACCACGACCCAACTCAATGATGCCGAACCATCCACATCATTGCACGAGGCAGTCACCGCAACTGCAATCATGGCCTCAGTCAACCAGTTGTTGCCCAATCTGGACCCGATGACGGAACCAAGCGTTTTGATGGGAAACTACACCAACGAAGTGAACATCTATGCCAATAACCTGCGATACGATGATCGAGAACAATCGAATTCACCCCTTCAGGCCAATACACAACTTCCAAGCGGTGACCTCGAACTACTGAATCGCAACCTGGCAGTACAGCAGCAGATTGCCTTCAATTATCAAGGACAGTTTCAACAGGACGCTGACGTATCCGATGTCAATGCCGAACCCTCTGATCACGGTTCTCTATCTCATCAATGGAGTGCCTCCGGAAAACGTTTGATGACGGTCTGGGTGAACGATCACCTGTTCGTCCTCCGACCGTCTCGGCAAGGCCCTGATGAACTCGACGGTGTGTGGGTAGATTGGGAGGAACTCAAGATTTCGATGGCTTCCGACATCATAGATCTGCTACCTGATGCGGATTTCCTTCCAGTGGAAGGGAAAGAGGATTTGGACCCAGCAATCACACTTGCAGCTTTGCCAGCACGGTTGGTTACGTCTGAATTAGCCACTACTTCCGAAACGTGGTCACCAACACACAACGCTCTTTTGATTGCATGGTTCACACTGCTTGCAACAGCAGTGATTGCTGCCGTCTTTCTACAGAAGCTTATTGCACTCAGTGAACGTCGAGCAACCTTTGTCTCTGCTGTGACGCATGAATTGAGAACCCCACTGACCACTTTCCGACTCTATACTGACCTGCTTTCACGGGATATGGTCAGCGATCCCGCCGACCGCAAAGAATACCTGGAAACACTCAGGCAGGAATCAGATCGTCTAACGCATTTGATCGACAATGTACTCCGCTATTCCAAGCTGGAACGCACATCCACAATCCCTGCAACGGAAGTTGTTTCTTTGCCAGAGTGGATTGACCGCATTACACCTCGACTGGTGGGGCGACTGAATCAATGCGGCATGACGCTTGAGATCAGTTCGAAGGGTGTGGGACAGTGGAAAACGGATCCACCTGCCATGGAACAAGTCATCTTTAACCTTGTTGATAATGCAGCCAAGTATGCCAAGTCCGGACTCGATTCTTCGGTACATTTGAACGCAAGAATTTTGGATCATGAGGTGGTGATCTCCGTTGAGGACCACGGTCCCGGAGTCCCAGACGCGTTGCAACGTAAAATCTTCCAGCCATTCAGCAAATCTGCAGAGCAAGCAGCAGAAACAGCGGCCGGTGTCGGACTCGGGTTGGCACTGGCAAGACAGACCGCGCATGCACACGGAGGCACACTGACCTATGAAGCAACCACTGGCGGGGGGGCTACATTTGTTCTACGCACCCCAACAGGAATCAAGGATTGAAATTGCTTAACACCAGAATCAGCGGGTGTGCGAAATCAAACCGAAGACATCTGGTTCATCAAACTTGGCTCGATCTGCATCACCAAATCTGCCGATAAGAACGTCGACGATAAGACACCCGCGCACCACAACAGTTGCTCTAACGTGTGGTTTGCGGGGCGACTCCGCGAGATGTGTCTCAACCAATGGCAAAATTTACTTCCATCCCGACCCACCAATTGCCAGCCGGCTCCATTTTGCGAGCCCCTATCAATGAAATTGGCAACGCAAACATCAAACTCCTGTCCAAGGGTACTGAAATCACGGCAGCGTTTCTCGAAAAGCTGAACAGTCGAGGCATCACCAGAGTCGCAATCAGCGACATGGACATGGCAAGCATCAATGCCTTCAGACCACAGGGTAAAGCGCGTCAACCGGCACCGAGTCACCTTTACCGTCAATCCATTTCATTCAATGATGTCAGCAAAAAGATCGATCAGATTGTTCATTCAGGAGAGTTATCCAAGTCCAGCACATCGGGTGACTCATTCATTCAGAAACTGGAAAAGCCCTCAGCCCGAGGATACGAGCAGGGACTTGAAGAAGAGTGGTCTTGTGAGATCGAGAACCAGATTCTGAAACTGAGCAAACTATTTGACGCGACACTCGATGGTCAAGCAGTTGACGTGCCGTTTTTGAAGGAACAATGCGAAATCATTTTGCAGCGCATCTGCATCGATCAGGACGCGTTTGTCTGTTTTGCGGCATCACCTTTTCCATGTGGTTATCCTTCGAGGCATGCTTACCATGCAACCTGCATGGCGTTGGCTATCGGCGTTGAGTGTGGACTGGACACTGAGCATCTTCTCCAACTCGGGATGGGCAGCCTGATACACGATATTGGAATGGGCTTGATTGGTCTCCAACAGTTTGAGAGCCCAACGACCATTCTTGCCAAAGGCTTACGGAACCTCGCGGATCATCCTGTTGCAGCCTTGAAAGTGACACATTTTCGAGACGAAGAATTTACGGATGTAGCTCGACTGGTGACTTACCAGATCCACGAGCGTCTTGATGGAAGCGGCTACCCACGGGGCCGAGTCAGCGAGCAGATTCACCCGCTCGCCAAAATTGCTGCAGTAGCTGATGCTTTCGTGGGCATGTTAACGCCTCGACCCCATCGCATGGGTGTCCAAGGTTACTACGCAATCAAAAAGATTCTCGACGAGACACGCGAGGGCAAGTATGACCCCCAAGCAGTACGTGGACTGCTTAAAGCAACCTCGCTGTTTCCGATTGGAAGTTATGTCAAGCTAACCAATAACAAGCAAGCGCGGGTGATTCGCTCAAACCCATCTGAATACACCAAGCCGACGATTGAAGTATGGAATGGGGAAGACCAAAAATCCGAGCCGGCGGTAATCGATCTCTGCGAACAGGACAACATCGCCATTTCAGGTGCGATTGCCTGCCCCAGAGCTGCGTGACACATCGCCACACAGACTCCTCTCAACGACAGGCGTGTGCAGACTGGCTGGCTAGCCCAAAATTTTTGCTCGCAGTGCAGTCAACAGTTCGATGGCCTGCCCGATTTCGGCCATTTGCCTTTCGGGATCCTGTGGAATCTCACGCTCAATGGTCAGCGGTCCTTCGTACCCGATTTCTTGAAGGGTCCGAAGATAATTCTCCATCCCGACGTCTCCTTTACCAAGTGGCACTTCGGCTCCCCAGGTATCACCGGGCTTATCACTCCAAGTACCATCCTTGCAGTGGATACTTCTCACATGCTTGCCCACAGCCTGAAGGGCTTCGATCGGCTCTCCGGTCCCGTAGAGAATCATGTTAGCTGGATCAAAATTGATCTTTAAATTCTCGCGATCAACCTGTTTGATGAACTCCAGCAAACCCTCAGCAGTTTCTTGACCGGTTTCCAAATGCAGGAACTGACCATGGTTTGCGCAGTGGTCACAGAGTTGCCGTGTAACGTCAACGATATCTGAATATCCCTCCGCCTGTGGATCGTGCGGAATGAATCCCAGATGTAATGCTACGGTGTCACAACCAAGCCACTTGGCAAAGTTTGAGATTTCAAGCATTTCCGCCAGTCTTGCTTGCCGCGTATCCGCAGGAACCAATCCTACTGTTCGCACGACCGTCGGAATATCTGCATAACTCTCTCCGTCAAATCCACCAAAGACAGCACTGCACTGAACCCCCATGTCATTCAATTGAGCTCGAAAAGCTTCCGCAGATTCCTGATTGCGTTTCTCGGGACTCGGCGCATGCAATTGAATCGTAGGAACTCTTAATTCCGCAATCACATCCCAAGCAACCCCCAGACCTGCATCCACAGAAGCAAACACGCCAATTGGCCAAGTATCCATTTTCATACTCTGATGTATTAGTTTGATAATCAAGAAACCAGCGATAAAGGTAATGGATCGCAAACCCACCAATCAATCACCGACAGCCTTTAAAATCGCACACGGAGCAGAATTCTCTCGGCAGCCACGCGTAAACGACGAGAATCACGTTACGAAGACACCAGCAAGCAGAGCCCCCACGCAAGCGGAGCGTGCAGAAAAAATCAGTCGGTTTCCCAACGCACGGCCAAAACGCGGGCAGCTAGCAGAAACACCATGCCACTTATCAGCAAAACGCCAAGCTGCGGAGCGAGTGCATCCACCGGCAACTCACGCCAGAACACTTTGGTGTATCCATCGAGAGCCCAGGCATTGAAGGTCCACAATCCGTACTGCTGCAACTCATCGCTCATCAAATATCTTGGCACCATGGATCCACCCAGCGCACTCATGGTCAAAATGAGGATGACTGACAGACCATTTAATTGTCCACG
>JAPOKD010000718.1 GCA_029977825.1 Planctomycetota bacterium
CGACGCGTTTGCCTAGGCTACTTGTTGAACTGGAAAATGCAATAGAGGTGGAATTTCATGGGACGGCGCGCTGGGGATTCGCACCATCACGCGTGAGGTTTTTGTTCAAGAGTTAAATGTAAGTGGGATGTGGGCGTAAGCGGTTGGACAATAGTGGTTCTAGTTACAAGCGCCGGATTTCTGCCGTCTTGTTTTTACGCCACTGCCGGTTGGTTATACCAAAGCTTTTCTTCATTTTCGCGGGGAAGCGTTCAGGCCAATGATTTAAATGGAGAGCTGATGTTCGTGAATTTCTCCAGTGTAAGTGCGATTCTGGTCATTCCGGTTGCACGTGCTTTTGTCCTTTGGATTCAATGAACGACGAAGGTTTCGGTTTTTAGGGTGTAAATCCTTGTTGGTCGTTAGGGGCTCGTACGCCCAGTTATTGGAAAACGAGTCTGGTTTGTTGAACTTTGGTATACTGCCTCGTGTTACATGGCACAGGATGACGTTGCTCAAGTGTGTGCAAATTTGTCTTTTACTGCGTTAGTTTCTTCGTTTTTTGTCCGTGGCTTGATGCGATTTCATTCATTTTCCAGAAGAACGTTTGGTGTTGGAATGATGGCTGCTGCCGCAACTCCAGTCGGTTCTGTTTTTTCGCCTCCAACGGTTGCGTTTGGCGATGAGCAGTCTGTCAAGACCGATGGTATGGGTGAGTCGAGCGTTCGCATTCATTCAACACGTGTCATTAGTCGCAGTGATGGATATTATTGCGGCTGGCCGACTGTGACCCGGCGGTCCAACGGTCAGTTGTTCGTTGTTTGGTCAGGAGGGCGTGAGCAGCACGTCTGCCCGTTTGGGCGTGTCGACGCGATGCGGTCCGACGACGAGGGAAAAACCTGGTCTTGGCCACGGACTTTGTTGGATGGTTCGATCGACGATCGAGATGCAGGGGTGCTGGAAACTGCCGCTGGGTCTCTCCTGGTAACCACTTTCACATCGCTAGCTTACGTTGATTACGAATTAAAAAAGGCAATTCGTCAGAAAGGTACATCGCAAGCTTGGCCAGAAAAGAGATTGCAGGACTGGCTTGCTGTTCATGAGCGTTTGAGCGAAAAACAGCGGAAAAGCGAGTTGGGTCAGTGGATGATACGCTCGACGGATGGTGGAATTACTTGGTCAGAGCGTTACTCGAGTATTGTGAATAGTCCGCATGGCCCAATTCAACTGTCAGATGGAAGGCAGCTTTACGCCGGAGTCAAGTTGTGGGATCCATCGCGCATGGTCGGCGTCTGCCAATCGGTTGACGATGGCCAAAGCTGGACGTGGCTTGCTGAGATTCCGATACGTCCGGGGGACGATGCCAAAAATTATCACGAATTGCATGCAGTGGAAGCAACCGACGGAACGATTGTGGTGCAAATTCGAAATCACAATACAAAGAACCATCGAGAAACATTGCAGTGTGAATCGAACGATGGTGGGAAAACATGGTCCGTTCCACATTCCATCGGTGTGTGGGGATTGCCTTCACATCTGCTTCGTTTAGGTGATGGTCGTCTACTGATGAGTTATGGATATCGTCGAGAACCGTTTGGGGTTCAAGCCCGGCTCAGTCATGATTGTGGGAAATCATGGAGCAAGCCAATGAGCATTGCTTCTGATGGAGTGGGGGGAGACTTGGGTTATCCAAGTACCGTTGAGCTTACCAGTGGAAGATTGCTGACGGTTTGGTATGAACGTATGCAGCGGTCTCCTAAGGCTGTGCTGCGGCAGGCTGAATGGAGTATTGAATCGTGATAAGAGATCCACACAAGCCGTTTCCTGTCGCAGCAGTGCGTGAACAACAGCCATGTCTTTTTTTTGGCGGCGTCGCGGTCGATGACGTTTCTGCAACTCAGCCCTGTTTCTCCTTGCAAACCTGCTGGGGCCAGGTTGCCTGGTTGAGAACCTTGTTGGTCTTGATATGGGGATTCTGTTTCGTCAATGTCTCGTATCCAACCGTTGTCGCAGAAGAACCTGCACTGCAGTTCTTGAATGGGCTTCGTGCTCGTGGCTACCACGACACAGCGCTCGATTATCTCAAAAGCCTTGAAACAAGTCGGTTGTTGCCGGCAGGCATGAGTGATGTCCTTGGTTATGAAACAGCCTTGACCCTGATAACAGCATCACGTGCCTCGGGCGAGTTCGAGGAACGGTACAAAATGCTGGATGAGGCACAGACACAGCTGCGAGAATTCATTGCTACGAAAAGCACGCACCCAAAACTGTATGCGGCCAGGAGCCAACTCGGCAACCTGATCGTAGAACGTGCACGGATCAAGCTTGGAGAAGCAAAGTCGGGTAACGCGCAGGCATTGAAGGCTGAAGCAAGACAGCTTTACGATCAGGCGTTCAAAGAGTGTGGCTTGTTGGAAGCAGCGGTAACGAAAGAGCTGGATCTTATCCCCAAGGTCCTCAACATGCGTGATCGCGAGGAAGCAAAACTGGCAGCACGGAGAAAACAGCTGCGGGCAGACAACCTGCAAACCGAGTTGTTAGCTGCAGCGATCCGTGAGGAAGCCGCTGATACCGTACCTGCCGGATCAAAAGCGTGGACTGAATACCTCGTTGAAGCTGCCGGGCTTTACGACGCAATTTACAAAAAATACCGCAGTCGCTTGGCAGGCTTATACGCCAGAATGTATCAGGGGCGCTGTAATCATCGGCTTGGACGAACGAAAGATGCTTTAGGGCATTATGGTGAACTTCTCGATCAACCCAATTCACCCGAAGCGTTCTGGAATCTGAAGACCAAGACGTTGCGTTTGGCAATGGATTCATGGTTGGATCCGCAGGAACGTAAGTACATGGAAGCGATCAAGCAGGCGTCGGGTTGGGTTGAATCTGCGCCACGGAGTACACAACGATCTCCAGACATGTTGGCGATCCGGTTGAGTCTTGCGGTTGCTCTGCAGATGCAAGCGGAAGATTATGAAAAACGAAAGTCGCCGGATGTCGCAATTATCCGCAGTTCGTATGAAGACGCCTTGAAAAATACGAGATTCGTTGCTGCTGAAGAAGGTGAGCTTCAGGAAGAGGCAGCCGAGTTGTTGCTTGCGTTGGGCGGTCGGGCCCTCAAGGATCCGGATGCGGAGCCTGAAACGTTTACGGAAGCACAGAAGGAGGGGAAGAAGTTTCTTGACGACATTGGTCCCGCAGCTCAGGAAGTTGCAAACCATGAAACAGCTTTACTGCGATCCAAGCCAGCAGAGCGTGAAACTGTTCAGCAGCAGTTGGACCAGGCGAGAGCAAATCTTGCCTCCACGCAGCAAAATGCTTTGACGGCTTACAGGCTTGCGATGCGATTGGCTGATGTAGACACGGCACCGAGTGAATTGAATCTGGTCCGGTACTTCGTCTGCTATTTGTATTTCACGCAAGGTCAATACTACGAGGCAGCGGTCATGGGTGATTTCGTTGCCAGACGGTTTCCTCAAAGCGCTGGTGCGAAGCAGTGTGCGAAAATTTCCCTTGCCTGTTATTTAAAACTATTGGAATCTGCGGGCGATAAGCCAACAGCCTTTGAAATTGAACATGTTGCACAGGCGACAAGATGGATTGCAGATCAATGGGAAGGCACGCC
>JAPOKD010000402.1 GCA_029977825.1 Planctomycetota bacterium
ATTCCTATAATCCGCCTCACGGAGTGGGTGGATGAAGCTCCCACTTCGCCACGATTTCAGCAACGCGGTTTCAATCCCGGTGTTGATTTCACCACGATTGTTGTTGAGCTGCCACCACTGTGGCAAGGCATCGGTGAGTCGTTTTGGGTGGCAGGTGTCACCAGCAAACGCGACTGATGATCGAGCTGTAGCATCGACCTGTAGCGGCGCCCATGGCGTTCTCTGCATGATGACTGATGCAGCGTATCCACCGTTCATGCGGACATCATCAGCAATTGTTCCATTCTGAATGTTAGAAGAAATACCCGGCGTGCTGAGTGTTTCTTGTTGCTCATTTACCACACGTATAACCCTCACCACAAACGCATTAACAGCAAAAGGACACAACAATCATGATCAAGGTCGGTATCAATGGTTTCGGTCGCATCGGCCGCATGGTTTTTCGAGCGTCAGTAGCTCGCGACGATATGGAAGTTGTCGCAATCAACGATTTGTTGGAAGTCGATTATCTGGCTTACATGCTCAAGTACGACTCCGTTCACGGCCGCTTCCAGGGTGAAGTTTCCACCAAAGATGGCAAGCTGATTGTCAACGGGAAGGAAATTCGAGTCACTGCTGAAACAGATCCTTCAAAATTGGCCTGGGGTGATGTTGGAGCGGATGTCGTTGTCGAATCGACTGGCATCTTCCTGACATCAGATTCTGCTCAAGGGCACATTGACGCTGGTGCCAAGAAAGTTGTCATGTCCGCACCATCGAAGGATGACACACGAATGTTCGTGATGGGTGTCAATGATGACTCCTACGATGGAGAGGTCTTTGTCTCCAACGCGTCGTGTACCACCAATTGTCTTGCTCCCATTGCGAAGGTGCTTAACGACAACTTTGGTATCAAGCGTGGTTTGATGACAACGGTTCACGCAGCAACTGCAACTCAAAAGACTGTCGACGGTCCATCCAAGAAAGACTGGCGTGGCGGCCGCGGTATCCTTGAGAATATCATTCCCTCCAGCACTGGTGCTGCCAAAGCTGTCGGAAAGGTCATTCCCGAACTTAACGGCAAGCTGACCGGCATGGCATTTCGAGTGCCAACCTCGGACGTCTCGGCTGTTGACCTCACCGTAGAACTGGACAAAGAAGCCAGCTACGAAGAGATCTGCAAGGTCATGAAGGATACGTCCGAAGGCAGCATGAAGGGCATTCTCGGTTACACCGAGGACAAAGTTGTGGCGACAGACTTCCGTGGTGAGTCCTGCACTTCCGTGTTCGATGCTGGTGCTGGAATTCAGCTTGATGGAACCTTTGTCAAAGTGGTTGCCTGGTACGACAACGAGTGGGGCTACTCGAACAAGGTCCTCGATCTGGTCGCTCGCATCTCGTAATGAAGTTCAGGCTCGCAGACCGCGAGGCTTCACGGAGCCGTTGTGGCCGAGTCCGGAATACTCGCGATATCGAAATGAAGCCCGTCGGGATTGATTCCCGGCGGGCTTTTTTTGACAAGAACCGGTGGTAGCCGTTTCAGGTCTGGCCGCGGGTGAGTTTGCTTTGGAGAAGGCGGAGGCTCTTCCGGCGATTGCCAGTTGCCCGCTACAGAACGAGATGAGCTGGTTTCGTTGTTGCGGATTTGCTGAGCAGATCTGGTGTCTTAGTAACAGCTGCGACCGCTACACCCGTTTTCGACGGCCGTCGCTTTCAGGCCTGTGGCGGCTCCGCCAGATCGCCCACACCAATTCGGCCGGCCTTGCTGTACAAATTTGGTGGATTGGTGTGCCGCTTCACTGTTCGTCAGGAAAGCTATTCCTGCGATTCGTTTGCCTCGGGATCTTCGTCTTGTGAAACTTCATTGCCCGCGTCCTGATCAGGCTGGTCGGTGGTGGTGGTTTCCTGTGCTTCAGCCGTCGAGCTGTCTGCTGAGCCGGCAACGGTTTCACCATCTACAGCTGGTCCCGGATCGGTACTTTCGTCTTCAGACACTTCTTCGGCTGGGACACGTACGACCGCGATCAGGCTGTCGTCTTCATCAACATTCATGATACGCACGCCCTGTGTGTTGCGTCCAATTACGTTGATGTCTGCGGCCTTGATCCGTTGCAGTTTACCTTTGGCTGTCATCATGAAGATTTCGTCTTCATCGTTGACGCGTGCGATCCCGATGACTTGGCCATTACGGTCGCTGGTGCGGATATCGCGTAGGCCTTTGCCACCGCGTTTCTGGGTTCGGTATCGGGCGCTGGAAGACAATTCCTCGTCTCCCTCGCTATCAACATTTTCGGTTTCCGAATCGGCTGCGTTGGGGCCGAACTTGGTCCGTTTTCCGTATCCATTCTCGCAGATGGTAAGCAACGAATCACTTGGGTCTGCAACGACCATTCCGACAACATGGTCATCGCCAACAAGGGTGATGCCTTTGACTCCGGAAGTGTTTCGGCCCATGGGGCGAGCGTCCGATTCCCGGAAGCGGATTGCCATGCCTTGTGCAGTCACCAGCACGACTTCGTCGCCGGGACCAATTACAGCTGCGTCCACCAATTCATCACCCTCTCGTAATTTGATGGCGATGATGCCACCACGTTTTGGGCGACTGTATTGCTCCAACGGTGTCTTTTTAACCAAGCCGCTGCGAGTTGCCATTACTACGTAATAGCCTTCCTGATCAAAGTCTCGAACAGCCAGGCATTCGGCAATGCGTTCTTCTTTTTCGAGATTCAGCAGGTTGACGATGGCACGGCCACGGCTGTCACGCGGAAGTTGCGGCAAGTCGTAGACTTTTTGCCATCGGACTTTGCCTGCTGTGGTCAGGAACAGCAGATAGGCATGAGTACTTGCAACAAACAGGTGTTCAATCGGATCAGTATCATCCGTCTTGGCGCCTTTAAGCCCTTTGCCACCGCGTTTTTGCGTGTTGTACACACTTGAGGCGGTGCGTTTGATGTATCCGGAGTGACTGATGGATACCACCATCGTCTCTTCTGTGATCAAGTCTTCGATATTGATGTTACCGAGTTCCATCTGCGAAATCTCGGTTCTTCTCGCATCGCCGAACTTACGTTTGATCTCTTCAAGGTCATCCTTGATGATCTGATAGATCCGTGACTGATTGCCCAGGATATCCAGGTAATCAGAGATCTCAGCCAGCAACTCCTCGTGCTCCTTGGACAGCTTTTCCTGCTCCAGGTTGACCAATTGTCCAAGACGCATGCGTAGGATTTCATCGGTCTGCACACTGGTGAGCGTATAGGCAGAGGACTCACCGCGTTCCAGTACGAATTGTTGAAAACCTTCATCGCCCAAGGCCCGTTGCATCATGGCGGCAGGGCACTCGATGCCCATCAACCGCTGCTTGGCCTCGATTTGAGTACGACTTTCGCGGATCGTCTGGATAATTTTGTCGATATCGGCCAACGCCAGCAAAAGGCCTTCGACGGTATGCTTGCGGCGTCTGGCTCGATTGAGAAGGAATTGCGTCCGCCGACGGATGACATTCAAACGGTGACGTATGAACTCCGTTAGCATCTCTTTCAATGTCAGCTCGCGCGGCTTGCCATCGACCAGCGCCAGGAAGATCATCGAAAATGTGGTTTGCAGCGGCGAGAACTGGTACAGCTGATTCAGAACCACATCGGGGTCCGCGTCTCGTTTGAGCTCAATGACCAAACGGACGGGTTCTTTCAGATCGCTCTCATCCCGAATACCGGAAATGCCTTTGATTTTGTCGCCATTGACGAGTTCTGCGATCTTCTTGACCACCCCGTCTCGCGTTTGCTGATACGGAATTTCGTTCACGATGATCCGTGATCGATTTCCCTTCATTTCCTCAGTCTGACATTTGGCCCGCAGTACGATCGTGCTGCGACCCGTCTGGTATCCACGCCAGATGCCGGAGCGGCCGCAGATGATTCCACCCGTTGGAAAGTCCGGTCCGGGAACGATGCCAAACAGTTCATCAACCGTCAGGTCCGGATTGTCAATCAATGCGATAACAGCGTCACAAACTTCAGTAGGGTTGTGAGGTGGAATGCTGGTCGCCATTCCAACCGCGATCCCCCCCGAGCCGTTGATCAGCAGATTGGGAAACTTGCTGGGAAGAACTGTCGGCTCATTTCGCGCCTCGTCATACGTTGGCGTGTAATCGACCGTGTCCAGTTTGATGTCATCGAGCATGGTGGCCGCGACTGCGCTCAACCGGGCCTCGGTATATCGCATCGCCGCAGGTGGAAGACCTGCGATACTGCCAAAGTTCCCCTGCTTGTCGATCAGCATCCGGCGCATATTCCATTCCTGAGCCATTCGGACCAAGGTCGGATAGATGACGCTTTCACCGTGCGGGTGATAGTTACCTGAGGTGTCACCAGAAATTTTCGCGCACTTGACGCGTTTGCTTCCCGGGCCCAGATTCAGGTCGTTCATCGCGACGAGAATCCTTCTTTGACTTGGTTTCAGGCCATCGCGAACGTCCGGCAGCGCGCGGCTGACAATCACGCTCATCGCGTAGGTCAGATAGCTGTCACGAAGCTCGTCTTCGATTGGCAGATCCACCATTCTCAACGCGCCAGCGCCCGTGCCACCTCCAGAGCCTTCGCCCTCGGGAGTGATATCCGAACCGTCCTCGTTACCGTTTTCGTTGTTGCCTTCGTCTTCTGCCAATGCCCGGATTCCTAAGAAGAGTCGCGTTTCAGGGAGACGCCATAATGGCTGTGAAAAGGAACCCGGATTCTAGCGAGTTCCACTCCGCTTAACAACGACCCAACCCCTTGGGGATGTTGCCGCAAACCTATAAATCACCAATACTTGCGACCGTCTGCTTGCGAACGTCAGAACCGTTTTTGAGATTCCCTCCGCATCCGCCGAGACATTCGATGTCAATCACCATTGAGAGCGTTCAGATTGGAAAGGTTTTGACCGAAGGAAACCCCGCCAGTCGTGATCCCGCCGAGCACCAGTGGACGACTGGATTTTACAAATCGCCCGTCGATCATCCGGTTGAAATGGGGTGCCTTGGGATAGATGGGGATTCTGTTGCGGATGCCCGGCATCATGGCGGTCCTGACAAGGCGGTGTTGTGCTATGCCGCTGACCACTATCGGGCTTGGAACCAGGAGTTGCCCGATTTGAAAATGGGGCCGGGCGGTTTCGGAGAGAATTTGACGATTCGTGGCGTTGATGAGCAATCTGTCTGCATTGGAGATCAATTTCAGGTTGGGCCCTGTCGCGTCGAAGTCAGTCAGCCACGGCAACCATGTTGGAAAATTGCTCGCCGCTGGGGACTCAGTCATTTAACCAAGCGAGTCGCGCAGACGGGGAGAACTGGCTGGTACATCCGCGTGTACGAACCAGGTCAGATTCAGGCGGGGCAGGAAATTTCGTTGCTTGAACGACCACATCCAGATTGGAGCATTGCCGATGCGAATGACGTTTTGTTTGGAAAAAGAAAAGAAGATGAAAGTGCGGTGCGTGAACTGATGAACTTGGCCGAATTGGCTGATGCGTGGAAGGCAGACCTGCCGTCAAAATGAGGAAGCAAGGTTCGGGTCGCAAGGTTCGGGTCGCAAGGTTCGGGTCGCGAGGCTCGGTTGCAGTTGGCTTCGAAATGTTGGCTTCGAAATGTTGGCTTCGAAATGTTGGCTTCGAAATGTTGGCTTCGAAATGTTGGCTTCGAAATGTTGGCTTCGAAATG
>JAPOKD010000229.1 GCA_029977825.1 Planctomycetota bacterium
ACGTCACATTGAAAGGCTGTTCCCAGTTCCATGACATGGGCGTCAGCAGTGGGGACGTGGGTGTGCGTTCCCAAGACGGCGGTAACCTTTCCATCGAGATAGCGAGCAAGGACCTGCTTGTCGCTGGTCGCTTCAGCATGAATGTCCACCAGAATATGCTTTGCTGCATTTCCTATCTCATCAAGTGCAAGATCGACCGCATCGAATGGGCAGTCCACCGGGCGCATGTAAACCCGTCCGAGTAGCGAGATGATGCCCAGCGGACCTGCGGGTGTCTCGACGATCGTCCAGGTCCGCCCCGTTGCATCGCCGGGATAATTGGCCGGCTTGACCATCCGCTTGCTGGTTTCGAGGACGGGGATGATCTCCTTGCATCGATAGATGTGGTCGCCCAGCGTAATTGCGTCGACACCCGCTTCAAGCAGGCGTTTGTATTGACGTGGCATCAGTCCGGACCCGTCCGATGCGTTTTCGGCGTTTACGACCAGGGCATCCAGTTTTTCCTTCGCACGTATGGGTTCAGCATGTTTCAGGACCGCCGAGTAACCGGGCTTGCCAACAATATCACCGAGGAAAAGGATACGCATGATGCAACATGAGAAGTGCAGGTTCGGAATGGCTGTCTGTCGGAACTGCTTTATCATAAAGCATTCATGGCAGGGCAGCAGCATCGCACCCCCAGCGTCTTGCCCGTTTTGCCAGTCTTTTCGATGGTCAACCCGGAAGGTGAACCAGGGGGCGTGAGGCGGTTTCAATGAGTTGCGGATACCGCCGTTTGCAGGTCAGTGGTTTGACAGGGGGGCAACGGCCAATTTAGTTGCTGATGTGCTGCGTCAACTTCAGTTCCGAGATGCATCAACGCGTTTCAGATCATTCAAAGTCGAAAGACTCTTCCAGCAGATTTTGGGCGGAGGCTTGAGGGTTGGTTTGGGCTTCCAGTTCATCCGTGGACAACTCTCGCACGTGAACGCGACCCGTATCCACTTTTACCACAGTGATTTGGCTGCCCGCATCAATCGGCATGCCAGTGCTGACAGCGTCGATTTTCTCACCATTGATGGTAACGAGTCCGCTGGGTAAGAGATTTGTTTTCGCGAATCCTCGCTGACCAACCAGTTCATCTAAAGGGGTTCCGCTGTTGGTTGTCTTGGTGGGTGGTTCAGTTTTTTGTCCCCGAGTCAGATTCAACATGCGTTTGCCCACGGGCGTGTGTGGCCAAATACGAATCAGGTACATGATGAAGAAGGGCGACGAGATAGCAAGGAAAACGCTAACGCTGATGCCAGCGGTTGTGCTGAATTTAAATGCGAACACGAGCGAGGCGGTCAGCGCGGTCACGGCGATTACGCCAAGCAATCCACCAGTTGGCAGCAGAAACTCACCTACCAAGACAAGGTAGAAAATCAGTAATGCCAATATTGAATAGACGAGATTGCTCATGTGTCTTCTTGGGCTTCAACGACGACACGCGTTCCATTGACTTCAGTGATTTTGACGTGTTCGCCCTTGGCAATCACCGTTCCATCGCTGACGACCTGAATCAACTGATCGTCAATTTTGATTTTTCCGGCGGGACGTAGCGGTGTTGTGGTGACACCAATGCAGCCAAGCAAATGGTTGTAGTCTGCAAGTTTTTCTGCTTCATTGATGTGCGTTTCATCCGGCGGTTCCATCATCAAGCCACTAAACAGCGGAACGTGGGGAAGCGCGTATCGCATGCCGACAACGCCTGCAACCAGGCCCAGTACCGCCGACAATGCTGTCCAAATACCTCGATTCAGCATCTGGTACTGAAACGAATTCTGGGGAAGTATGAACGTCTGACTCATCAGGACGATCCCAAGAATCATCAGTACGACGCCGCCGATACCGAAGATGCCCACACCTGGTAACACAAAGATCTCGATACCAATGCATATCAAGCCCAGTGTGAAGGCAATCAGTTCCAACCACTCTGCTGTCCCTGCAAGAAACTTCATCCAGAAGAAGAGCGCGAAGCACGTCAAGGCAATAAAGCCCGGGACGCTCAAGCCCGGAGAACTTGCTTCGGCAGATAAAGCGATGAAACCGACGAAAAGAAGGAGGAACGCTATGCTTGAGCTGCGCCCGATATTCTCGACGAATCTGATCAGGCCACGATCAGACACCAGCGGAGGCGTTTCGGTGAAACCAAGCTTTTTCGCAGCATCCGCGGTGGACGCGACTTCTGCGTCTGCAAGCCCAAGAGAGATCGCTTTGGCAGCGTTCAGGCCCTCGCTGAGGTCAATTTGTTCACCCCGGTTCCATTTCGCTTTCTCCATCTCAGGATCGTCAGCGTTGAGAATAATGTCCTGCTCCGTTGCATAACGGATTCGGCCCGTCTTGCGATTTGTGTAACGGTAAACCACAAGCGAGGGATCAAGTATGCCTCTGATCAACGCAGATGGCCGGTTGGTCGAGCTTGCGATCTGGTCGATGACTTCATCATAAGGCCGCATGCCTTCGGTAGTGATCGCGTAGGCACCAGGTCCACCGATGGTACTGTCCGGGGACATCAGCAGGGGCTTGCAAGCCAATGCGATCAGCGCGGCGTCTCCTCTTGCTTCCCCGGTGACACTTGCTGCGACGGTTCTCAGAGGCGGTTCGGGTCTGGAGAACCAGCCCGCCAAAATCATGCTTCCGTTCAGGTCCCCGCCCGTCGAGTCCATTGAGATCAGCCACGTGTTCGTCTCTCCGGATTTTAGTGTGGAGTTTAGATTGCTTTGCCAGCGTTTGACTCGCCCGCTTGTGATCGATCCAGTGATCTCAAGCATGGCTCCCTTGGGATCGCCCAGTAATCGTGCTTGTTTCAATGGTTCCACTTGTGCAAGGTCAAGCAATTCAAGTCCTTGCTCAACGGAATCGACGATGCCTGCAGAAACGCGGGCTGAACGTAATTGTTGCGCGTCAAGTTCCAGAGGAATCCCAGCCGGGCTGATGATGTTTTCCTTCAGAATCCTGCCTTCCTTGCGGAGTTGATTCAGTGCTTTCGTGGTTACATATTCCTGTTCTCCGCCAACTCGAGTGATTTCAGCCAGTTCAAGTCCCGGGTCTGCAAGAGCAGCAACGATCGACGTTGGGAACAGGCCTCGTCTTTTGGCAATTGACTCGTAAGCCAACAAGATGGTCGGGTCGGCCAGTGTTTCGCCGGCGACGGCATTGCCAATGACGGCTTCACTTGTTGTAAGCAAAGCCTCCGAAGCAATGATCGGCAGCACACCATGGCCTGTGATTTCACCATCCAAATAGGTGACAATTTTTAGTCGTCGAAGTTCCGGTGAGGTGATGCCTCTCGCAACTTTCAACGCGTCTTCAAAAGTTGTTTTACCTGGAAGACCAGAATCTCCCTGAAAGTTGAGCAAAACTGTCGTTCGTTTGTCGGCAGGAACTGAATTTGCCAGTTCGGTCAGGTCTTGCATCAATTGGGTTGCTGATGTCGCGTCCAAAGGGTTGGGAACGCTGGCTTGGTAACCACTCTTGGGATCACTTTCCTTTTCATTCTGAGCAAGCAGGTTCCTGGTGAATCCGACACCAGCACAGAAAAAGCAGAGAAACAGGCAGAATATGTACGGTTTTCTAATAGAGCTTGAACTGTTTGGCACTGGTAGCTCCCGCGGTGCACAACGCTGTCTCGGTTTCTGTCGTCGTATTATACGGCTCGAAACAGGCTTGGGCTTGGCGTGGAAAAGCCCGGGCGTGGAATTCTCTGCATTATCAGGGAGGTATCCAACGCGAAAAAATAAGAGACAATAGGTGTCAGCATTAGCGTTAGGCTCTTGTGACGGGTGGTGATGTTCAACACGGGCATCTGAATTGTAGTTGTACAGCCCCTCGAAATGAACGGCCTTGGTATGAACGATGCTGATGGTTACATCTGACAATCCAAAAGAGTGCCCAGCATGATGCAAACGCATGAATCCCGATCGCAGGATGAGGCCAACGCTGTGAATTCGAGTAAACAGGTACCGGTGGTGAAGAATTCGCGTTCCCCACGGCAGCGTCGGGCATTCGAAGCGTCTGCCAATGTCGCTGCAGAGAAGCAAGGTCTTGTGCATGCTGACACGGCAGTGAATGGGCGGCAGGTCGAGCCAAAATCTCGTCGTGGTGGTTTTTGGGGTGCACTGCTGGGTGGAGGAATAGGTCTGGTTATCCTCATGTTCCTGGTGATCAGAGAAATGGATCGGGGGCCTGATGTGTCCAGTCCGGCACTGGGGGCCATTCCAGCCGAATACAAGTCTGACCGCGCGTTCGGGTATCTGAAGGCTCTCTGCGATTTGGGGCCGCGTCCTTCGGGGTCAGCACAAATGGAGCGACAGCAACAGTTGCTCAAGAAGTTTTTTGAGTCGCAGGGGGCTGCCGTAAAGATGCAAAGCTTCGAGATCAGGCATCCTGAGACGGGGGTGCCTGTCGGGTTGTCCAATCTGATCGCGTCGTGGCACCCGAATCGTCCCAAGCGATTTCTGTTTTGTGCTCACTATGATACTCGTCCGTTTCCCGATCGGGATTCTGTAAATCCGCGGGGTGTATTTGTTGGAGCCAATGATGGAGCGAGCGGTGTTGCCGCGCTGATGGAACTTGCCCACCAGCTCTCTGTGTTACCAGCAGACGTTGGTGTGGACATTGTTTTGTTTGACGGTGAAGAATTTGTATTTGAACAGGGACGTGATGATTATTTTCTTGGCTCCACATTTTTTGCTGAAAAGTACAAGACGCAGCCACCTGCGGTTCCCTATCAGGCAGGGGTTCTGCTGGACATGGTTGGTGACCGTGAGCTGAAGATCTACTACGAACTCAATAGTCTCAAGTATGCACGGAGTGTTGCGCGTGGTATTTGGGATACGGCAAAGGATCTGGGTGTGAGTGCTTTTGTCCCACGGTCGCGGCACAACATCGATGACGATCACATACCATTGAACAAAATTGCCCGCATCCCGACCGTAGACCTGATTGATTTTGATTATCCACGCCCTGGATTTGGAGCACCCAAATATTGGCATACAGAGCAGGATATTCCGGCTAATTGCAGCGGTGATTCGCTGGCTGCCGTCGTGTGGGTGGTGCACCAATGGTTGCAGCGGCAGTAGCACCAGTTTTGTAGGGTGAAAATATGTTTGCAGGGAGTCTGATTCTTGGCATCACGCTTATCGCATTCGCGGGGTGGCTTCATTATCAGGATACGGAGGGGTGGCCAAGCGATAATTTCACCACGGATTTGGACAAGACATACCACAAACGTCGGACGCGATCGCGGCGGCGTATCCACGTGATTCTGGCTGGTTGTGGTGTGGCTGCGATCGTCGCTGCATTCTGGGGCCTGGGACCAGTCTGGGTCGCGATGTGGAGCGTTGTCATGGTATCGCTGGTCGTGGTTGTTGCGCTGGCTGGAATGGATGCTTTGCACACACACCGTTATATGAAGTCCAAACTTCCGGAAATACGCGAGCGTTTACTCAATGATGATGAGTAACCCGCTTTGAGAATTTTGTTGAATGTTGCTTTGTTTCGCGGCGGTTGGCAAAAAGTAGCTGCATGAAGCTCCGACATCCGTTATTTTCACGATTCCCCGCAGCGAATTGAAATCGCTCTTTTTCCTACCTGTTGCACTTGGAGTGTGTTGATGCACAAGTTGCTTATTCCGGCTTTGGTGTTTTTGTTCCTTCCTTCCGGCAATCTGAAAGCTGAAGACTGGTTGCAATGGCGCGGTCCAGGGCGAGCCAATTTGTCCTCTGAAACAGGCCTGTACTCTCAGTGGGGTGAGGACGGGCCGCCACTGGCTTGGATGGCACAGGACTTGGGCTCGGGGTATGCCAGCGTGACAGTTGCCGGGGATCGTGCTTACACCACCGGAAACTTTGAAGACAGCCAGTCAGCTTTGGCAATCGACACCAGCAATGGAAAGATTGTTTGGAAGACCGCGATCACCGATGGTGCCCCAAAGCATGGTTATGAAGGCAGTCGCACTACTCCTACGATTGATGGCGACCATTTGTACATGGTCTCCAGTGATGGGAAAATTGTCTGTCTGAATCGGAAGACCGGCGACTTGGTGTGGTCGAGGGACTTCTCCGATTGGGGCGGGAAAATGATGAGTGGTTGGGGGTTTAGCGAATCACCACTGGTCGATGGCGACTGGGTCATCTGCACTCCAGGTGGAAAAGACGGAATGGTTGTGGCCCTCGAGAAGAACTCGGGCAAGGATGTCTGGGCAGCGAGGTTGCCGGAGTATGGTGACGAGGAAGGTGTCAACGGCAAGGGGCTTCGCGATGGTGCTGGATACGCTTCCGTGGTGGTAAGTAATGGTGCCGGCGTGAAGCAGTACATCCAGCTTGTTGGGCGTGGGTTGATCGGGATTCGAGCGAGTGATGGAAAGTTGCTTTGGCGGTATGAACGCGTTTCCAATGGAACCGCGAACATCCCCACTGCAATCGTTGACGGTGACCATGTCTTCACCAGTACAGGTTACGGAACAGGTTCCGCCTGTTTGAAGTTGGTCGTTGCTGGTGATGGCGTTAACGCTGAGGAACTCTATTGGCTTGATGGAAAGCAATTCCAGAATAAGCATGGAGGCATGACTTTGGTGAATGGTTACATCTATGCCGGGCACGGAAACGGAAATGGACTACCAATTTGTGTGAATATGAAAACAGGTGAAATTGCGTGGGGGCCTGAGCGAGCTGCCGGCAGCGGAGAGACCAGTCTCATTTATGCCGATGGTCGCATCATCATGCGACGGCAGGATGGTGTGGTGATCTTGCTGGAGGCGACACCAGACGAATACCGCGAAATCGGCACCTTCAAGCCGGCCTACCAGAAAGGGAAAACGTGGGCTCATCCGACCATCGCTAACGGTTGCCTGTACTTGCGAGAGCAGGACAAGTTGATGTGCTACAAGCTCAAAGACTGATTCCCGGAATCGGAATTGCAGCCTGATGGCGTCGGAAGGTTTGGCCTGCGACGGGCGTCGGACGGTCGCTGCCGCAGATGCGGCCCGTGGGCTCACGTCACATCAGGCATGCTGAGACAGGCATTTTGTTTGATCGCCTGCTGCATGTTTGATGCATTCTTGCCACGACGAACCGAGGGTTACCAGGCTTAGGTTTACCAGGCTCAGGGTTGTCATGCATGGAAAGGAAGGGACTCGCTGCCTCGGTGGCGAGTGATCGGACGTTGTAGACGCGAACTTGCTTGGCAAGAGTCGACGTACTTGTTGGCGGAACGTGCATCCAGTTGGTCTGCATTTCGACCGCTACGCCGTTTCACAACGCAGCTTGGTCGAACCGGAATCATTCCGCCTCGTTACGGCGAAACACGGCGACAATGTCATCTACCGGAATGACGAAAAGCTGGTTGTCATGTTCGAGATCGACGGGAATCGCATTCTTGGGATGGAACAGGATCTTGTCGTACTGTCTTAGAGGCAATTCTTCATCATTCTCAACAACGGCACTGATCGTGACAATTCTTCCCGTGATCGTTGGTATCTCAGCGGCATCAGGAAGGGCAATTCCACCCCGCGTTTCGCGTTTCGGTTCGTCCTTCCGCACGAGCACTCGATCTCCGATAGGTTCCACGTGCTCGAATGTCGATGCTTTCTTCTTTCCCATTAGTATTCCGAATCGTCTTTCAAGTGAGGTGAAATGTATGGGCTGGCCCTGCAGTTTGACTACTGCTTCCAGCTTCGTCGAGGGTGGAGGATGGTATTGTTGGCGTCACCGCGGAGATTGGTTCGCGTCCTGCAGTTTCTGACGTTAGGAAATCCCCGGACCGGAAGAACGGGCAGACGCGACTCCAATCAAAGGCGGAAGGTGTGTTGGGCGAGGCAGGCTGCGACCAAGGGTTTTCGCCAGCAGGGGGATGGGCGTCAAGCCAGAAGCCGGATCGGTAGCCAGAGTGGAAGCCCGGCGTGGGCTTACTGTCGGCAAACACGGATCTGCCAGTGCTGTTCAGCTGGGCACAAAGTTCTTGGCATGCGCCTCACGCTGAGCAAGATCGTAATCGTGTTGCGTC
>JAPOKD010000331.1 GCA_029977825.1 Planctomycetota bacterium
CGGTCATAGCAATCGAATCTTCGCCACCGGAAGCGTTTGATCAATGGCGGATCGTCTGCGGGCAGTCATAGCCCCCAATGAAGTGTAGAATTAAGGAAGCAGACTGGGCCGCAGGGATGTCTGCTGGTCTGTAACGCCTAACAAAATCAACGATATGTCAGATTCAGCTGAAATGTTTGACCCTTATTGGGAGTGGTTGGAGATACCGCCCGAGGACCAACCGCCGACCTTCTATCGTCTGCTGGGACTCAATGATTTTGAAGACGATCTCGCAGCCATTGATGCCGCCGCGAAGCAGACAACAGCTTATCTGCATCCGATGGCAGCGGGACCAAATCGTGAGTCAGTGCAAAAGCTCCTGAGCGAAGTCGCGAAAGCGCGGCGGACGCTTTTAGGATCCGAGGCGAAACAGGCATACGATCAGTCCTTGCAGGTTGAGCCGCCAGCGCCGCAACCACCACCGGTGGCAGGACCTCCGGTTGCACCGCCCACTGGGACGCGGCATCAAGCCGCAGTTGCTGATGGCTCGAAACCGGATCCTCCTTCCACACAAGAACAGGGAGCGGAAGCTCAGCCCTTCCGGCCGTTACGCAGAAAGTCACTTTTGAATGATTGGAGAGTGCACGCCATCTCTGCTTCGGTGTTATTCCTAGGTGCCATAGCGTTCGTTTACTACAACAACAGCAAATCAAGACGAGTTGCTTCGGTGGCTGCTCCTGTACCTGAGTCGCGGAGGGAAAAATCGAGGCGGTCGGTGCCCGTGGGTCAGGCAAGTGGTGCCGCCAAGGCGAAGGCCGGTAGTTCCAGCGGTTCCGCTCGGGATGCTGTCATGTCGCGTGTTCCCCCCAAACCGAAGAAACGCGGCTCCGGGCAAAGCTCACTCGAGCTGATGTTGGCTCAGGATGGGCTTTCAATGGAAGCAGTCAAAGGGCCTGAAAACGCCATGCGTCGTGGTGATGGACGCAAAAAGCGAGGGGATGACCCAAAAACGCAGGACCAAGATGCACTTCCAGAATACGCATCGATCGATCTGTCAGGAAATTGGCGCGCTGGTCTGAAAGTGACCAACAATTTTGAAATGCCGTTGAAACAGATGTTCGATGAGGCAAATTTGAATTCCGGGCTGGTCGCTAAGGATGGAAAATTAATCGTTGCGCCAACAAAACCGCAAGGCAAAATTGCCAGTCTTACACTCAAAGGAAAGCAACTAAAGTTGGGGGAAACCGTTGCTCTAAAGACTAGCTTGAACGGCGAGGCAGCCAAGGATGTTCGAGTGGGTCTCATTGCAGGTGGCTTGCGATTAACGCTGCGTGTTGTTTCGACTGAGATTGAGGTGAGGATTAACAATGTCAGTGCTGGGAAAATTGCCAGTGCCAAAGGCAAAGGAATTGTTTTGGCACTCACACGCGACAGCAAGGACATCAATCGATTTTTCTGGATTGTGCAGTCTGGCGAAAAAGCAGTTTGTGGGAGGGGGGCTTTCACATCAGGGCTGGCCAAGGCAATTCGCGTTGGGGTGCTCGGAAAATGTGGTGACAGTCCTCCTGAGGTTGCCGTAGCCATCAATGAGATCGCTGTTGGCAAACTTGACAGCCCAGTGGCCTTCACCGAAACAAAGCTTCAGACTTTTTCGTTAAAACCCAAGTGAGGTGCGGTGTTTTATCCCTGTCAGTGGTTGCATACCGCAGGTGAGCAACACAATTTCCGTTTGGGCCATGTGTCAATTGCAATGTTCACGCATAGGATCAGCCGTGCTTTTGCCCACGTCGATGACTTTTGTTCAGGTGTTTTGGGTCATCGTATTCTTCCAACTTCCGTTATAAACGAATCATGAAATACGCAATTTGCAATGAAACTTTTGGTGACTGGCCGCTGGATCGTGCTTTGGCATACGCACGGGAGGTTGGTTATACGGGTTGGGAAGTCGCTCCTTTTATGTTGACGGATGATATTGTTTCATTCAGTCCTGACGATCGAGTTGCCTATCGAAAGCAGGTTGAAGAAGCTGGTTTTGAGATCACTGGGCTGCATTGGCTTCTTGCCAAGACCGAGGGGTTACACCTGACGACAATGGATGTCGATGTGCGGCAACGAACATCTGGCTATATCGCTGATCTGGCCCGGTTGTGCCATGATCTTGGCGGCAAGGTGATGGTGCTAGGCTCGCCGCAACAAAGGAATGTGCCTGAAGGGCAGTCGATGGAATCCGCGATGGAGAATGCAGCTGAAGTGATTCGTGCAGCTGTTCCTGTTCTTGAGGAACTGCAGGTTCAGATTGCGTTGGAGCCTCTTGGGCATGAAGAGGGGAATTTTCTTTTGACTGCAGCCAAGGCGCGTGATTTGCAGCGAATGGTCAACAGCGATCAGGTCAAGTTGCATCTTGACGTCAAGGCAATGAGTGATGAGGAAACACCGGTGCCACAAATTATCAGGGATAATGCCGACGCCATGATCCATTTTCATGCAAACGATCCCAATCGTCAGGGGCCTGGGATGGGAGACGTCGACTTCGTACCGATATTTCAGGCGCTTCAAGATATCGGATACGACGAGTGGATCAGCGTTGAAGTCTTTGATTACAGTCCCGGTGTCGAAACTCTTGTGACCGAAAGCATGGAGAATATGCTACGGGCGAAAGCGTCATGCAGGTAATTTCGGCTGGCTGTCGGGTTCAGGTACCGGTCGTTGATTCGCAGAAGATTTTCAATTGATTCAACTCCTCTTGTAGAGCTTGGCGGCTGGAATTGCGCATTAACAGTCCCATGACTGGGATCAGAATTCTGAAGAAACCTTTGCCCGTCACCGTTGACGTTTGTGTGACACGTGTCCCCTCAGGTACTTCTTCGAATTCGTAATCTGCAGTCAAACTGAATGCTGCACCTTCCATGCGGATACCACTTGAGTTGGGTGGCGCATAGCTGGTGACGATACCGTCGAATGTCATTTCCCGTCCATGTTCGGTTGTCACGGTGCGGAACGTGGATCCAACTCGTTCGGGCGTGCTGTGTAGCATCTCTTCTTCTTTGACGATGCTGCTCCACTCGGTGACATGGTTGTTGGTGCGTTCAAATACCATCTCAATCGGGCAGTTGATCAGAACACTTGCTTTCATGGTCATGGCATTGTGGTGGGTTGGCGTTGGAGGTGATGGATAGTTTAAGGACGCAGATCCTGCGCTACAACGTGTTGGTAATGCAAACAGCCCATCCGTGAAGACGGATGGGCTGTCGCTCGTCGTTTTATCTATGCTTCTCAGGTCAGCGTTGGGTTGACTCTGTAGGCTTGGTTGCAAGCTTGCTGGCGGGGCGTAGCACAAATACTTTTGGATCGTCCACGATGAAGGCGGTGCTCCAACGCTTGCCGTCATTTGCGCTGCAGACATTGTAAAAGAATGTCCTGAATCGCTCCGCACGGTAGTCATATGGGAATTGACTTGTGATGTAGTCATCTTCGGTCAAATCATCGACACCGGGTGAAGCGTAGTAGTGCACCATGCCGTCGGGCGTAACACTCATGCCGAGTGTCCACCATCCGGTGCTTGTAATCTGTGGACCGGTAAAGTCCTTGCCACGGCGGTTACCTCGGATGCGTATGGTCGCGTAATCGTTCTCTTTTTTGGTTTGATTTTTGTTCTCGAATTCGATGAACATCCCGGGCCAGTAGATTTCGTTTCCCATTTCTCGGGTGGTGCGTTTGAAAATCCCGAATCCTGATTCCTTATCGACCATGGCGGTTGTTTCCAGAGCGAGGCGAAACCCGAAATGTGGGCCCGTGCGGTTCTCCCATTCGGAAACTGGTGGCAGAAACACTCTGGTCGTGACGCTGGGAACTTCAGAGACTTTGAGCTTGCGTCGCAGGCGGTATTGCACATTTGCAACAAAATCATCCTGCCCCATCTTGCCGGAGGGCTTATTTGGTATCCCGGTGAATTTTGATTGCAGCAGCATTGAGCCAGTGCTGTCCGGCAAACCTCCTGCAGGGGTTGGGACTCGTTTCACGATATCGGGATGGCCGCGTTTGATACCCTCGTACCACCTGCCGTTGGTGCTACGCCCCATCGGGCCTCGCTGGTTTTCATCGATATCTTCAGTGCTTTTAGGATTTCGAGGAATGTACTTCCACTCCGGGTCCTCGAAGTCATCCGCAACGCCCACAATCTCTGATCCGGTTCCAGGAACCACGGGCCGTTGTGCTTTCAGGTCCTGGCCGAGGTTGATTCCCGCTGCAGCCATGGCTGCCACGGTAATAACGCGTTTTATCGAAATTCGCATGGTCCGATCTCTTTCTGCTGAACATTGTCAGTACACAAAATCAATGTGTGGAAGATCGCAACCCTGTCGCCAAGCGCGTGCGTCCTCCGCCCTCCATTCCGGATGATCGGCAAAATCGTTTTATCTTCTCCAGCCAAATCATGCTTTGTAGGCTGAGTGACTGACGTTTCACGAGCAAAAATCCAGTAAACAGGGGTTTTCGGCTGGGGTTTTCGGCTGGTTCGCGAAGAGTTTTCCAAAGAAGCGAAATTCAATTTGGCAACTTGCAGCCAGTGATTAGGGATCCTGAAGCACCAGTGACAACGCGAGGGGCGTTGGATATGGAACCAGGGAGTGTTCCGGTTTCATGGCAACCCGGAAGCGCGTGAGCATGTCGCCACGCTGGATCCAGTTGCAAGAAGATGCTGTTTTGGCTGTTCAGATGCCCACAGGCTTGTTGTTGAGCGGCGAAAGTGCAACAAGGTGTTGACGCGACATGTCGGGGGTGGTGTGATTTGATTCACGCAGGGGAATCACGCTGCGTGAAAATGATGTCGATTCGTTATTTAATACGTCGCAACAAGAGGTCGCTGTGCTTGTCAGCATTTTTAATGATGTGGTTGGTCCGGTCATGCGAGGACCATCGAGTTCCCATTGTGCTGCTGCATTGCGGATCGGCCGGGTTTCCCGAGATCTGATGGGTGGCGCAATCGACCATGTTCTGGTCCAGTTTGACAACGGAGGTTCTTTACCGGCAACGCATCAGAGTCAGGGTTCTGATATGGGGTTGTTTGGCGGTTTGCTTGGCTGGGAAGCCGATGACGATCGATTGCCAGCTTCCGGTGAGTGGCTGAAAAAATCTGGAATTGATCTGCAGTTTGAGTATGGCGATTACGGAGATCCGCATCCCAATACCTATCGTCTGAGCTTGAGCAACAGCGAGCGTCAGTTGCAGGTGATCGCAATTTCAACTGGCGGGGGAATGTTCGAGATTGTTGAGATCAATGGTGCTGCTGTTTCGATTGGGGGGGATTTTGACGAGACCCTTGTTTGGGGTAGCGCGCGACTTGCTGAACTGGATTCACAGACGCTGTGCGATGAACTGGGGGCCGACCATGTGGCGATTTCGGCAGGCAGTGATTCGACAGGCAATGATTTGACTTTGATTCATATCCAGGCGCAGCATGGTATCCCAGTCGAGCGGATCGGGGCCGTGATTCCCGGAGACGCCATCAGGCAGGTCGACCACGCGACCGCAGTTTTACCGGTACGATCGCGAAAGGAGTTAAAGGTTCCCTTTCAGACGTGTAACGCAATGTTGCAATATGCGGACCGATATCGCGAAGAGAATAATCTTGGATCGCTTTCGCTGTCCGATTTGGCTTTGCACTATGAATCCACACGCAGCGGATTGGGCGAAGCAGAGTTGATTGAAAAGATGTGTAACATTGTCCGCATTCTTCGCGCCAGCGTTGATCAGGGTTTAGCCGGAACCAGCTACGAGGATCGAGTGCTGGGCTTTCAGTCGGGTGGGTATCAGAAGGCCATGGAAGAAGGACGGTTGCTCGATGGAGGAATACTCAATCGCATGGTGCTGTACACATCGGCCTTGATGGAAGTGAAGAGCTCGATGGGCGTCATCGTTGCGGCACCAACAGCAGGTGCATGTGCAGCCTTTCCTGCGGCGTGCCTTGCCATCGGTGAGAGTCAGCAACTGAGTGATGGCGAGATCGCCAAGGGAATGCTGGCTGGTGGCATGGTTGGTGTGTTCATTGCAACACACTGGAGCTTTGCCGCAGAGGTAGGCGGGTGCCAAGCTGAAGGTGGATCCGCTTCTGCCATGTCGGCTGCTGCCCTGGTGACGTTCATGGGGGGCGATGCGGCCATGGCCTGTGGGGCGGCGTCGATGTCCATGCAGAATATGCTGGGCCTGATATGCGATCCCGTTGCCAATCGCGTCGAAGTACCCTGTCTTGGCAAGAACGTGTTAGCGGTAAGTAATGCGTTATCAGCCGCAAACATGTCTCTCGCCGGTTTTGATGCAGTGATTCCGCTGGATGAAACGATTGCTGCGGCCAAAGCAGTGGCTGAGCGAATGCCTCGAGAACATCGCTGTACGGCACTGGGCGGGTTGGCGATCACACCGACTTCGCTCGCTATTCAAAAACGTCTGGAAGGTTGCGGTAACTGCGGCTGTTAGC
>JAPOKD010000654.1 GCA_029977825.1 Planctomycetota bacterium
CGCGCAGCACCGAATCCAGGATCATTCCACTACGTCGTGCGTACACCGCAACGCGATACTTTTTCCCTTTGTTGACGGCCAACTGCACTCGATCAATCTCTCCAGCCGCAGAAATTCGTCCTGAATAGGAACACGGGATCGTCTCCATCACAGCCAGTTCGGCCGTTTCAAAGAATTCTTGCCCACGAGGTAGATGAGCGCCCTGATACTGCCACCCCAGCGCATTGGCGAGAAAGATTGAACTGCCACCAAGTCGGTTCGCGGTTCCATTCTCGGCAGCAGAGCCATCAGGAAGATTCCAGCCCTGAGCCCTACCCCGTCCTGAGGCATTTCCTGCCGCAGCCATCATCCGCTGATTCAGTGGCAACACATGATCCACAAAGGCACCAGTTGTGACGCGCAGTTCGTACACATATGTCGCAGCACCAGCGAAACCGATCGTACTGTTTGGCGTTTCAGGAAAAGCGAACAGCCTGATGGCCAGCATCTGATCCCGCTTCACCTCATAAACCAACTGGGGATCCAAACCACGTTGATCATCCGCCTGAGCCAACACATGACCATCGGCGTCGACCAGCTGTAAAACCGCATCCATGGGGGACTGCAAAACCTGATTTGCAATGACCGACACGACCAACGTTTCGCCCTGTTTCGCATTAACGCGAAACGTGTCAACTTCGCCGGCCTTTGAAAGTCGCCCGGTCACAACGCTCGGCATTGCCAACTGAGTTGCAGTTTCCAAAGTCTCATTCGGTTCGACCTCAGAGACCGGAACCAGTGGTTCAATGAGCAGAGGGACAAGGCCCGAGGCTGATTTTTTATCCCAACCTCGCACCCAAACAACTCCGGGTGTTGCAGGTTCTTTGACCTCCACCAAAACTTGTCCTGATTTCTCGGCGGCTGTAATGGAAACATTTTCAGAATCTGTTTTCAGTGTGATCGGCCATTCGGGAAACTTGCCCTCAACTTTAAGCTCGATGCTTTGCCCCACCCCAACTACAGGCGGGAAGAAACGGTCCAACTGAACCTGACCTTGCAGACAGGTCTCAGAAAAACATCCCAAAAACAGAACAAGTAAGAAAAGCCGTGCTGGAAAATGCCCTGCCATCGCCAGCCGTCTACTGGCACTCCGCACAAACCTCGTTGCAACGCCAGCGTTTTTCGTAGGCAACACATCTTCCGCCTGATGAAGGCAACCATCGACACTGAAAGCCGTTCCTCGCATGTGACTGAGCAAAGCTGGCATTACCCCATCAATTCAGAAATGGGTTCAGCATCACTCACCAGGTGAACCGGGCGTCCATCAGGCGTGTACATCATCTGCCCGGGATCGATCCCCAACTTGCGATAAACGGTTGAAACAAAATTCTCCGGCGACAGAATCCGTTCCACTGCTGCGTACCCCTGACGATCAGTCGCCCCAATTACTTGTCCGCCGCGTGTGCCTCCACCTGCAAACATCACGCTCATCGCATTCGACCAGTGGTCACGACCACCACGATCATTGATTTTCGGCGTACGCCCAAACTCTCCAAGGGCGATCACCATGGTTCGATCAAGCATGCCTTGCTGTTTCAGATCTTCGATCAAGGCGGCAATTGCACTTTCAAATGGGGGCACCTTCTTTTCAAACGCATTGAACAGGTCAGTGTGATGGTCCCAACCTCCGAAGTACAGCGTCACAAATGGGACCCCTGCCCCGACCAACCGCCGAGCCAACAGAGCTCTTTGCCCAAAAGGACTGCGTCCATAGGCATTGCGAACTTCACCTGGTTCAGAATGGATATCAAACGCGGCCTGGGCTTCCTTGCTTTGCAGAATCTGCATTCCCTGTGCATAGAACTCATCAGCAGCCACCACAGGGTCGGCAATTGCAGCTTCTGTCAAACGCTGCATTTTATCAATCTGCCGGCGAATCTCCTGCCGACTCTCGAACCGGGCATCCGTCAGCCCCGTTGGGATCGTCACATCACGCACACGGAATCCCGATCGGTTCGGGTCATCCGGAACAATAAACGGCGCGTGCCGTGCGCCGAGGAAATTCGGTCCGCCAGACCGAGACATGTTGGGCATCGAA
Source organism: Planctomycetota bacterium (assembly GCA_029977825.1). Taxonomy (GTDB): domain Bacteria; phylum Planctomycetota; class Planctomycetia; order Pirellulales; family Pirellulaceae; genus Rubripirellula. The sequence continues at coordinate 2,078 of JAPOKD010000654.1, forward strand.
AAGTAAGGCGGGACACCATCGGGTGCGCCGACTTGATGCGAAACCACACTCCCCAGACTTGGATGAAAACTGACGAATGCACCACAACCGACAGGAATCCTTGGCGGAGCCCCCGTCATCATGTAGTGATTACCAGCACCATGGTTTCCCTGGTCATGGCGAATGGATCGCACGATCGCCAAGTCATTCGAAATGCCTGCCAGCCGCTTCATGGGTTGGGAAAAGAACATCCCCGGAGTCTGAGTGGCAATCGGACTGAACTGCCCTCGAATCTCAACCGGTGCCTCAGGCTTCGGGTCAAAGGTCTCATAATGACTGGGGCCACCATCCATCCAGATCAGGATACATGCATCAGCCTCTTTCTTGATGGCACTGCCACCTCGCCCATCTTCAGACGCCGTCGCTCGCAGTGCGCCACTGAGGCCACCAGAAATCAATCCGCCAAGCCCGAGCTTCAGCCCGTCTCGCCGTGACATGCCTTCGCAATTTTGGGTCCATTGTTTCATCGCATCAGCCTCCTAATTCCGGATCGTAAATTCGGGTGAATTGACCATCGCCCACATCAGATCTTCGATCACCGCCCTGCGGTCTTCAGTATCCTTCAGCAACCCCAGAACATAATCTCGCTCGACCTCACTTGGAAACCGGGAAAACACAGCCAAGTATAGTTCCTCTGCGATCTGCTCGGAGGTCATATCACTACCCGCCAGTCGGGCGGCACGGCCGCTATCATCGCGAATGCGACCGTCCAGAACCCGTGAGTTCATCAGGTGCAGCGACTGGGTCACGGTAGAATCAGGAGTCCTTTCACAAGGCGGATCCTGATTCTCGTTCGGGCGACCAAACGTATCAAGAAAGACCGAGTCAACTCGAGTGGTCCAGACCTGGCTCGCTCTTGACTCCGCTGGCAAGCCAGTCAGTTTGGCCGGCGTCTCAGTCACGTCAGCCACGGCATCCATCAACACCTCGGCCCGTAAGCGACGCCGGTAATTGCGTGAATAGTTCAAACGGTCTGTCACGTTCGATTCACTGGGTACCGAACTGTGGCTGTAGACCCGTGACAACACAATCGTCTTCAACAAAGACTTGAGATCAAAACCACTGTCTCGAAAGTGGTCTGCCAAAGCACCAAGCAGTTCTGGATTGCTGGCCGGGTTCGTACTGCGTAGATCATCAACCGGCTCGACGAACCCACGTCCCATCAATATGGCCCAAATACGGTTGACCTGCACCTGAGCAAAATACTCGTTCCCGGGTGCCGTCATCCATTTCGCAAGCGAAACTCGCGGATCATCCTGTTCAGCCGAACCAGCTTCGCTCTTTGGCTTCGTCAGGGCGACTGCGGTTGCAGTGCCCGGTGCGGCTAGCTTCGCTAATTCGAACAGGGGAACCGGCTCCAGCACTTCACCAGTCAAGGGATGTTTCACCTGCCCCTTGCTTGACGTGTAGACAACTTCCTCGCCTCCGGAAATTGGCGGAGACAGACCTGTGCCCTTGCGGGTCACCTTCGAGAAGTAAGCTGCGAATTGGTAAAAGTCTTTCTGGCTCCATCGCTCAAACGGATGATGATGGCACTTCGCGCAATCAAGGCGAATTCCAAGAAAAAGTTGACTTACCATCGTGGCAACCTCATCTGGCGAACGCCGGTCGCGATAGAGGGTGGCCGCACCATTCTGCCACGTGCTTCCCTTGGCCGTTACCAAACGACTTACGAAACGGTCGTAGGGAACATTTTCCCGGAACTGCTCGCGTATCCAGTTATCGTAATTCAGAACGGCCTTGATCCCGACCCGATA
>JAPOKD010000433.1 GCA_029977825.1 Planctomycetota bacterium
AGACGCGTTGTAGTCAAGGATTTCCAGCTTGGAGAGCTCGATGCTGCTGAGTTTTAGGAGGTCATTGTCGATCCACTCGCGAAACGCCGTGGTCAGCGGGCTATCGTCGAAACGCACTACATAGACCGGATCCTGTCCGGGGATGCGGACATAACGCTGAGAGGGATCGTCTTTGGGAACGTCACCAATGATGAGTTCAGCAATCGTCTCCTGCTTGCCGTTTTTGAGCGTCACCAGACGCCCGACTCCCTCGTCCCCTACCTGCAGATCTTCAAGCTTCGGCTCGGCTACTCCGAGGTCATCATGGTCCTCTGCCTTTTCAGTTTGCGTGTCCAACACCTTGAGTGCGACAAAAGCATTGGCCGCATTTCTCATTTGCTCCAGTGCGTCTGCCGGGTACCCATCTCTCGATGGGATCGTCCATTCTTCGGTTTCCGGATCTTTGCGAACCTCAAAGGTGCTCAGTTGTCCGGTTTCATCGTCGAAGGTAACGATTTTCATGCTGGATGCAGCAAGCGGATCGGTGAATTGCTCGAACAGTGCCGTACCGACGCGCGACTCGGTTTGTTCCGCGGCTTTTGGCCATGAAACAAATGCGGCAACCAGACTGATGACGAGCGCGACACCCGCAAAAATCAAAGTTTTGATGACTTCTGTCACGGAACTGGTCTCTCTATTTCAAACGGCTTTTGCTGATATTTTCACGCTCACGTAGACGCCGGGAGGCAAATACGATCACGCCAACGCATAGTGGTGGGATGCAGGGCAAGGCAACAGCCCACACCTTCACCTGATTTTGTATCTTCGTGACATCTTCTGCTGCACTGCGTTCAATCTCACGGATCTTGTATTCACGATCGAGTTCAGACTTTGTGCGTGCCACATCAAGCTTACGCTGTTCTCGCTCTTGCAACGTCTGGAACCGCTGCAGCTTGGCATTGAGTTCGGCCCGAGGCACCTTGCCATCTACGCTTTGCTTTTGCAGCCCTTCGACTTCTTCGCGGAGCTTTTTAAGTTGCTGGTCCATCGACTCCTGAGCGTCCCGCATGGTCGTGTCGTACTCTTCCTGGTACTTCTTGCTCTCTTCCATGACCCTGCGGCGTGCTTCGTCTTTTCGAGCATCAATCATTCGCAGGCTTGCAAAGATGGGCTCGTGTTTTCGTACTTCAATGAAGTGCGTCTCATCAGTGAGCCAATCGATGCAATTCAGAACGAAGGTCACGTTTTGGAATTGGAAGCGTGCTTCGGTCAACGTGTCGGGGTCGGCTCGAATCATGGAGAACTCGGGCAACATCAGATCAGCGTCAGAAACATAGACTGCCTTGATCGACTTTTCTTCCCCTTCGACCTCTTCTTTCCCCTCAATCGCCATCGCGATCGGAAGTTCGGGGCGGGTGCCTGTGATGACTTCCGCAAACGAAACGCCGCCCGTCATCAGCTCACGCATCCGACTGCCGTTGATCAATCCACTTTCGGTACCTGTGCGAAGCAGGGGAATGTGTGTCAACTTGGAGTCGGCTTTCGCTTCTACGGCTCCGGGAACGATGGCAAGAACTTCCTTCATGCCGGCAGTGATGATGCTGTCCTTGCTCAGGGAACGGCCCGGTTCGGTGACGCTGGGATTTGCCTCGTCAACAAAAATCCAGAGTTCGTTCGCGCTGTCTTTGAGTACCTCGTAGGGCATATGTGACTGCCAAACCAAATCAGGCGTGTACATCCCCTGTGCATTGGCTTGTCCTGGCACATTGATTTCAAGCAAATCCCAAAGCTTTCGAATGTCACCTTTGGGTGCCGGGCCACCGCCACCGAACATCCCGCCGGGAGCTTGTTTGGGAGCGCTGGTGGGTGTGATGTATGAGGTGCCCACAGGAGCGGGATCCTCAAAGATTGCAACCGGCACGCCGACCTCAATTGCTTGAACCAACCGATCCAATTGCGCTGGTGCCAGTGATGATGGTTGGACGGCGATCATCGCGTCGTACAGACCACGGGTGATGGGCGAGTTGAGGTCAACTTCCTCTACCTCATATTGCTTGGCTAATTCGTCGATCAGCAGGTGGCGGTTGACTTGTTGCATTGACATACCTTGCATGACGGTACCGCCCATCAATCTTGCATCAGTTGCAACAACACCAATCCGTTTGCGTTTTCCAGAAGCGACCGTATTGATCGATCTGACAAGCTCATACTCGACTGGGATGCCATACTCAAAAATTGGTACGGTGACTTTCTCGAGTCCTGATTTGAATGCTGCTCCCATGATCAACTGTTTTTGCTGGGCAGTGCCTTTCTCCCGAACCATCCGGCCAACCGGTTGGATTCCGAAACGCTCCGCGGCAAGAGCGGCGTCGTCGCTGAACAGCTCAATGTCGTCATAAAGATTGACTTCGATCGTGCGATTCCGCTTGGCAGCTTCGCTACGGAATTCCTTTAACAGGTTGATCAATTCGTAACGAGTTCGTGCGTAAATCTCAGGGATGTCTTTACTGATAAAGGCATCAATCACGACGGGACGGTCACCGTCAAGTTCGCGAATCAGTTGTTTGGTTGCAGGAGCAAGGGAGCTTACTTGCCCTTCCGTTAAATCCTGCCTGACAAAGTCCCAGTTGCGGACGAGGATGACACAGCTAGTGGTGATGGCGATCAACGCTCCGATTCGCACCAGATACTGCCATGCCATGGTGTTCCCATCTTTTCCGCCAGTCCAATGCCGGCGACCAATCAAGACCATGCAGGTGTACAACGCAATCGCTGCAACGAGGCAAAAATAGGCAATCGAGGAGGTGCTGATCACGCCGCGGCCAAAATCGTCAAACGGACGGGCGATACCAGCGCCGGAAATCAACGATGCCACGGCACGGTTTGGGCTGAATGAATCAGCCAGCGATGCGAAGGCCAAGGGGGCATTGAACAAGGCACCCAGAATGAAACCAACCGTGAGATTTCCAGTCAGGAAGGACGCTACCATGCCAATCGCGAGCATCGACAGTCCAACAAACCAGTAGCCAATGTAACTGCTGAAAATCAGTCCGATATCCAAGCCGCCTTCGGTCAAAATGGCCAGTGTTCCAAATGTGCTGAGCTGGCTGAACAGCAGCGATGCAGTGAAAATCGCAGCGGCGGACATGTACTTGCCAATCACGATGTCAAAATCGTCGGCTGGCAGTGTCAGCAGCAGTTCGTCCGTGCCCTGGCGTTTCTCCTCGGACCAGATACTCATTGTTATGGCTGGTATGAAGATCAACATGATCAACGGGTACCAGAAATTAAGCTGATCCAGCGTTGCCAGATTCTGGTTGAAGAATTCGTAGGGCCAAAATGCTGCAAGCGATGTCAGGAAAACAAAGATGCACAGAAAGACATAGCCGGTGGGATTGCTGAAGTAACCGGTGAAGTTGCGTTTCATCACCGCGAACGCAGCACGCTTGGTTGCTGCAAGCAGTGCCACGATAGCCAGCAGAACCAGCAGAAATACGATGTCATAAAATAACAGGCTAAGCAGAGCCGTTGCGACGTTAGACATGATTGATCTGTTGCAGGGAAATGTGTAATCGATAGTGGCCGAAGAAATGTTTCGCTGGCGAACGGCCAGTGAAATCAGGTTTGCTTCAGGTGTTTCAGGCGGTGTCGGCGTGAGTCAACGTGTGGAAGGCTTCATCCAGATCTCCGCTGCCCGTCTTGCGAAGGGTGTCAACATCACCTTCGTAAACCAACCGGCCTTCATTAATCATGACGACCCGGTTGGCCATGGCTTCCACCTCCTGAAGAATATGGGTACTCAGCAGGATGGTTTTCGTCTCGGCAAGTCGACGCATCGTGTCACGAACGCCTCTGATTTGATTAGGGTCGAGACCCGCAGTTGGTTCGTCAAGAATCAGTACATCGGGATCATGTAGCAGTGCCTGGCTCATGCCTACACGCTGCTTGAAACCTTTGGACAGTTTGCTGATGGGCTTGTAGATGACAGAGGACAGATCGCAGATGTCGATCGCTCGATCGATGTGGTCCCGTTTCTTTGAGGTGGGGATACCCCGTGCTTCTGCAAAGAAGTCGAGCATGGACATGGGCGTCATCTCAGGATACAGCGGGCCGTTTTCCGGCAAATACCCCAAGCGACGACTGCCTGCGATACGGTCCTCCATCATGTTGTGTCCAGCGATGCGAGCCTCACCTTCGCTGGCAGCGATGTAACCGGTCAGCATTTTCATCGTTGTACTCTTGCCGGCGCCGTTCGGCCCCAGAAAAGCCACCAGTTCACCTTCGCTAACCGAGAAACTCACTTCTCTAGCCGCAGCGAAAGGGCCGTAAAACTTGCTCAACCCAATCGCTTCGATCATCGGCTTGCGGTCCGCCGCCGCTGGCTTCGAAGCGGCTGGCTTCGAAGCGGAATTTTTCTGTTCGTTGTCTTCGGGAGTACTCATCAATACGGTCCGATGTGGCTCGACACTGCAATTAAAAAATTCGACCTGATGACGCGGGAAAGGCCCGCGCTGGCTTCTTCAAACTTCGGATACGATGTCACTTTTTGAGTGGTTCGTAACTCCAAAGTGTTAATTCTCGGTTTATTTTGCTTGATTGTCTACTCGGTACCAATCATCCAATTCCGAGGCTCCAGTGTGATCACTCATGCATACGCCGTGGCTATATACCGGACATCCATCTCAACATACTGTGACGTCAGCACTCTGGGCAAACTGCCCGCTTTGGAAAGCGGAGCGTCTTTCTTCTGGGAATGTACTTCGGTGGGCTGCAGTCGGCAGATGCTAGCCGAGGCGGGGATGCGGTCGGGCTGTGCTACGTAGGCGGGATACAACTCGGTTGGGGATTTCGTGTCTGATTCGTCTGAGCAAACGATCACGTGATGGGGGCAAATGCTCAGGGTCGGATGTGTGGTCAACAAAGCCGCAACGTACCACAGAGGTCTGCGTGCTGGCCCGAATCGTGATGTCGCGTGGATCTTTGTTGGCATGATGCAACCGTTGGCCCAGATGCCAGTTTGATGAAAGCAACACCATGACCGAGAAGCAAGTTGCCCATCAAAAGCTCGAAGCTGAGGTAGGCTGCACGGCAGCGTGTTTTAAACGCAAACGACGATTGAGTTTCGAGCGGATAGGAAACGGGTATGCACCCCAAAGTCCTGTGGCCGAGCTTGTGCTCGGCAGTGTCGCCCAGATCGGCAGTGTCGCCCAGATCGGCAGTGTCGCCCAGAGTGGCGGGGGGAGCTTATGCCAAGCCTTCGCGAGCGATGATCACGTCGGCACCTGGCGTCATTCGACGCAGCTTTCTGGCTGCTTCGGCTTTGTCGATGGTGCCAGCCTTGGCTCGAGCGATCAGTTTGGCTGTTTTCTTCCGTCGTGTTCTGAGACGACGAATTTCCCTGACGCGTTCGATTCCTGCC
>JAPOKD010000113.1 GCA_029977825.1 Planctomycetota bacterium
ACAAGTTGTTCCAAGGAAAAGACTCGCGATGGCTGTCCCGTCTGACCGATCGGATCGACACCCCCAGCCCAATCGATCAACTGGGGCGTCCAGTGTCCTGAGCAATAGAGAGGATCCAGCCATTCCAATAGCGTAACAGTCGGTCGTGATACTTGATTTGCAGAATGTCGATTTTCAACAGTCGCACGAACATCGGCGATGCGGGAATCAATCACCTTTCTGGCCTGAATTCCGGACTCACACTTTCCGGTCGCCTTCCAGATCGCCAACGAATCATCCAACACATCCTTGAAAGTTGTGGCTGGCAGGTCCAGAATCTCACAATCTTGATCGAGTTCCCCAACGCACCGCAACACATCCCGTTCATTGACGGCACAAACGTTGCACAACGTCTGGGTCAAAATCAAATCAGGTTTCAGCGACCGAACCATTCCCTCATCGAGTGCATACAACGATGTCTTTGTATCGCTGAATGATTTCACAGCGGCATCGATCTCACGACTGGATTGCGTGGAATCAATTTTTGACCGAGTAACACGTGGCAATCCGCAGATCGCATCGGGAAAATCACATTCGTGTGAGACGGCAACCAGACGATCAGCAAGGCCCAGCTCGCAGACCCACTCCGTCGCTCCGGGCAGTAGCGAAATGATGCGTTGTGCATCAGCAACAGCTTTCATTTCCTTGTTCCGTAAACCTGCTCAGGGTCGACCAACCTGTCATCAGCAATTCTGGCAGCGCCATCCTCATCAATGCTTCTAAAAAAACAACTGGCGTAACCCTCATGGCAGGCAGCACCGGTCTGTTCGACCTGCAGCAGAATGGAATCGGCATCACAATCGACTCGAATTCCAGTGACTCGCTGCCGGTGGCCACTCGTTTCACCCTTTCGCCACAATTTCCTCCGGCTTCGGCTGAAATAAACGGCGGCACCTGATGACAGTGTCTCCTGCCATGCCTGTTGATCCATCCAAGCCATCATCAGGACACGCCCGGTAACGCTGTCCTGGGCGATCGCGGGCAACAGCCCACTGGTCCCCTCGAATGGCAAGCCTTTTTGAAAATCAGGAACGTTGGTCACAATGAAATACCCGCTGCAGAGGAAATGATCGGAAACATGAATTTTAGGGGGAGACAACTTGAAAAGCAGACTTAGCCGTCATTATCAGTTCACCCCCATCCAATGGCACGACTGAAACCCGAGGGCTGGTTCAAAATCCGCAATCATCAACTTATCTCGTCCGCGATTATAGGTGCATTCGTTAGCGGCGGAACGATGGGCAAATCGCGACCTTTCAGGTGGTTGGTCAAGCCATCAGTGATGAGCAGTCGAAGCATAAGGGTATCGTCAGGCAAAAGATGCTCGGCGTCATTCCTGAAGACGCAGCCTCCACTCGGAACCCACAGATGCCCTCGCCTTCCCCTCGAATATCTGTCGTCCTGCCAGTCCGAGATGGCGAACATTGCATTGAATCCCGCATCATTCAGGTTCTCGAGGCGTTGTCAGACCTGACAAGGGCAGCGAGTGAGGTGGTGGTGGTTGACGATGGAAGCAAAGACTCCACGCCCGAAGTTCTTAGCGAGTTGAAGGCCCGTTATCCACAAGTACGGATTGTTCGTCACAGTCGTCCTCGGGGGCTTGAAGCCGCCGGCCAAACCGGACTGGAACGATCAACCGGCGAACTCGTTTTCATACAGGAAACGGACGCCACCGTACGGATAGAAGATATGAGACGTTTACTGCGCATGAGCGAAGACAAGTCGGTTGTCGCCGCCCGCGCCGAGAGCACACCACGCCCACTTTCAGGTGCTCTCATGCGTCGTCTTCGGGCCTTCGGGACACATGCTGATGCGGCAGAACCGGATTCCGGGAAACCTGCCACGAAAACCAGCATCCAAATGATCCGGCGTCCGCATCTGCAACAACTGGCAAGCCAACGTGGCCGCCACTACCGCCTCAATGGTGAAACGGTCCACTCGACCTCATTGGAATCGGCGTAATCCTGTAGCATGCACCATCTGGTGGCATGCACTGCAGCGCGAGCTTGTGTTGCGGCACAGAACTGCCTCACAAGATACCCATCAGCGCAATTTGGATCAGTCACGGAATATCTCCTGAACTTCTCGTGACCATTCATCCCAACCCTCCGCTGCCGCTTCGAAGTCAACTCTCATCCAACGCACGGGTTCATCGGGTAGCACACGGGGTGGAAACTTGCTGCCGCGATGCACCGGTAATTGGCTGCTGTTACCCATGGCCAATCGATCCTCGGTTTCCGGACTGACGAGATAATCAGCCAACTTGGCAGCGGCCACCGCGTGAGGCGCATTCTTAAGCACTGCGATAGTATTTGGAATTCGCAGGGCTCCCGCTTGATCCGGTGCTTGGTCAGGAAAAACGATCGCAACCGGCTCACCACTATCTTTTTCAATGATCGCGTCGTCTGTATCAGTCAATCCCCAGGCAACGCGTCCCGCAGCAACCGCTTGGGCGACTTGTTTGTTACCGGACAAGATCACCGCATTGTTTTGAATATCCCGCATCTGGCTCAAAGTGGCCTCACGACCCTGCAATTCTCGAAGGACAGCAAAATGTGTCGCTGTGGTACCAAACAGAGGGCGAGCCATCGCACACTTTTTTTCCCACTTCGGATCTGACAGGTCGGCTAAGGAGGTGGGGTAATCTGCTGGATCCGGGATCAGCTTTGTATTGATGAGCAGCACCCGAGCGCGAGCAGCAAACCCACACCAGGTTCCATCGCGGGCTACCATGTCCGAGGGATAACCTGACGGCAAATCCCAATCCACAGGCTGCAGTAGCCCAAGTTTCTGCAAACGCACGGTATGCATGATTTCATTGTTCCAGAACAAGTCACAGACTGGCTTCTCCTGCTCAGCAATGATGCGATTGACCAGACCGACCGTCTTGGTTGATTCGACGTCAAACTTGGGGATGACACCTGTCTCATGGTCTGTGGATCGTTCAAAGGCGTTGAGAATGGGGAACGCAAATTCCTCATCCAGAGCTGAATAAACGACGACATCGCTTTCGGCCCGCGATACACAACCGCCAGCCAGCAGCAGACAATAAGCCAGACCGCCCCAGCCAAGCAGTCTCACCCTGACAGCAAAACGAAAAATCCATGTAGAATGGGAGCATGTTTCAATCACAGTTAATCTTCGTTGTGGGATGTTTCTTCGCCTTACTTGCCGCCCCGTTAAGGGCCGATGAGCTTCTGGTGCGGGACGGCCGCTACATTCACTTGACCACGGATATCGCTTCGGCAGAAGAGGCCGCAAGTCTGGTGGCTTCTTTTGATGCCGCAGTACCCCAGTGGATTCGATTCTGGAATTTGGATACAGACTCAATCGCTGACTTTAAGGTCAAAGCCTGTGTGATCCGCAATAAAGCTGAGTTTAACCAACGTGGCCTGATTCCGGCCACCGTTCCCAATTTTCCTTTCGGTTATGCGATGGGAAACCAAGTTTGGGTCCTGGCACAGCAGAGTGAATATTACACACGACACTTATTGCTGCACGAGGGTGTTCATTCCCTGGCTTACCACTTGTTCAATGGTGCGGGGCCGACATGGTTTCAGGAAGGATCTGCTGAACTGCTGGCAACCCACCACGGGGTTGGTGCCGCGATCAAAATAAATCGGATACCTCAAACTCGTGAGGACGCACCCTATTGGGGACGATTCAAACGCATGGGCCAAGCCACAAAAAGCGGCGAAGTCCCCACCATTAACGCAGTGCTTGGTTACCAGCCGGATTTAACAGGTGATGTCGCCACCTACAGTTGGAGCTGGGCTGCCTGCATGCTTTTGAGTAGTTACCCGGAGTACCGTTCAGTTTTTGTGAATGCGTCCCAGCGAGGCAAGGAAACTGGCCCTGCCTTCAATCGCGAGCTGCAAGCCGCCCTCAGCAAGCAATGGCCGATTTTGGCAGCCCGCTGGCGTTTAGCTTGCCACGACCTGAACTACGGTTTTGACTGGAGTCGGGAACAGGTACAGCTGTCGGCAACGGACCCTCTTTGGGATGGCAGCGACCTGAAGCTTCAAGTCAGGCCGGATCAAGGCTGGCAATCTTGCGGAGTCCGCATTCCACGCGGCGCTAAAATCAGCCTTACCGCCGAGGGCGAAATCACCTTGGCAAACCAACCCAAGCCTTGGACCAGCCAGCCTCCCGGAATCACCTTCCAGTACCATCGTGGCCGGCCACTGGGACAATTGCAATTCTGCTTGCTCCCCAACGCAAATGACCCGCAGGCAAAACGAATTGAATCACTTGAGGTCCATGCGGTGAAGGACCGACCCGTGTTCAACGTTACCGAGTACAGCTGGCTCCTGTTCCGTGTCAATGATGAATACGGAAAACTGGACGACAACCGTGGCAGTTACCAGGTATCGATCAAGCGAGCGCGGTGAGAGTGTTGTCGGCGTTGGGAAAAGAGCTACAAGGAAGTTGAAGTTTGGCGTCGGGATTTGCTCCGTGTCAGAGCAAGCAGCGAATCAGGAATCAGTTTCGAATGGCAGATTTAACGTTGGAATCGCCAGCCTCGACGCCCACTCTGTCGAGAGAGTTGCCAGCCTGTCTTGAGGTGGTTGATAAAGCATGGCATGCATCAGGCCATCAAACCGTTCAATGTGGCGAAACAGCTCGAATTCAACCCAGTCCACCCACTCCTGAGTTTTGGGCGCTGACAGGGAAGCGTAACCTGATGTTGAACCAGCATTTTCCTGAGCATCTCTGACTTCGTTGACAAGTTCCTGACACCAGGAGTCGATCGCTACCGCGTCTGCCCCGAGTGCGATCAATTTAGCAGCATCACTGGCAGATATTTCACCGGGCACTACCCACAGCGGCAGACGTTCAGACTGCTGTTGATCCATCAGGGCACGCGTTTGCTTGACACAATGCGCAAGTTCCAATCCGCTCAGAGCAAGCTCGTGCAATCGCAAAATAATGCCATCGGGCTGACTGTTCAGCACAGTGGGCAAGTCTTCACTCAGACGATGAGGAGCCATCGAAACGAAAATTGCCGCATCACCTGCCAGCAAACGCAGTTGATTCAGCTTGCCTGCAAGATTTCCCATGCCTTCAACATCGGGTGGAAAGGAAGCCGCTGGTACCCAGCCACCGCCCGCCAGCGGTACTCCTGCCTGAGTGGCCTCCCAACGCCCTATTTCCTGCGGTGTAAATGCGAACCGGCCTGTTGAATCCCGCCGCATTGCAAGTCGCACGTCAACAACAGCCGCTCCATCGAAATCCCGATCACTCAAGCCGTAACGTTCGGGGCGGTAAGGAATCATCCGGGGCAAGTACTCTTTCCCCTGAAACTGCAAACCCAAATTTTCATCCGAGGTGCATCCGTGCAATACCGGCTCGTCATCAACTGAAGCAAGATCGCTTCGCAAGGCGCTGACAAGTACTCCCAAACGGGCAACTGCAGCGGCAATGGCGTCCGCCGAATCAATTTCGACATCAGACCATGGCGGGTCATACCAGAACAGCGGGAATTTCAAGGATACATTTTTTCCATCAGTCCGTTCGATCTGTGTTGATCGATCTTCTGCTGGTGCACCCACCCAGGGTGTATCCATTGGTGGCGGCAGAAAACAGATTTTTTCCAGACGTTCATTCATTGATTCGATTCCAATGTCAACATGCATTCCCAAAGTGGTTTTTAGATTCGTTCCGCTATCGCCAATTCGGATTCAGTTCGCCACGCTCATTGGCTTCAGCTTCCAACATCGCGACTGGCACGATGCGACGGAACTCTTTGGCGTCTCCCCGAATCGACGCATTGATAAGCAGCAGTCCCAACCGCAATTGCTCACGTTTTCGTAGCGGAGCATCTGTCACTCCAGCGGCAAGACTTGCAGCATCACCTCGAATGAAGACTGTGGCATTACTCATTGCATCACCAAGGTTGTGGCCTGCATCTCCACCGATCACAATCATCCCTCCCAACGCACCAACACCCGCCTCATCACCGACGTCGCCGCGAACAAAAATACCTCCACCTCGCATCGCAGCTCCACAGCGGCTTCCCGAGTTGCCGTAAATCGCGAGCGTACCGCCACTCATGGCTGTTCCAGCACCAACACCGGCGTCACCGCGCACACGAACCGCACCACTGATCATGCCCTCAGCTACACCATTTCCCACTGCACCCGTCATACGGATGTCAGCCTGCCTGTTGAAGGCAAACGCGTAATCACCAAGCGGGCCTTCCATCTTGATTCGGATCGGATGGTCCAGACGCATCAGAACCGAGTGCTGACCGGCGGATCCAGTGACATCAATCTCAGTCAATTCTTCATCGTTTTCACTGATTGGAATTTCATGAATCGCCCGATGGAGTTGCTGGGGATCCAGATCCAGTGACAGCCCACCAGCAACAGAACGAGACTTGGAATCATGGTCCCCACCTGTCGAATTAATATTTGACGATTGATTCATGAGTGGCTCAAGTTTAGCTTACTGTTCAGCCAATAGCTGATGACCGGGGTGAAAGCCGGATTCGGGAAAAGGCTGGTTTCGAGCAACACGCACGACAACCGGGTTTTCTATACTGACAACACTTCGCGGACGATGCTCTCCAGTTTAACTGCTGCGGCAATCCCCGCCTCCAGTACTTCCGCATGATCCGCTGTGGTTGGTTGATCGGGATTTGCGACGTTGCTCACCATCGAAAGTCCCAAGATCCGCATTCCTGCTGCAGAACCTGCCAATACCTCCGGTACGGTACTCATACCTGCCACATCAGCCCCGATCCGACGCATCATTCTATACTCACTGCGAGTCTCGTAGTTGGGCCCCAAAGTTGCGAGGTAAGTCCCCGGATAGACATTAAATCCATCTCTCACACCGACCTGAAAAGCGATTTTTGACAATTCCGGGTCATATGTCTCGTATCCGCGCACCACCCCAACGCACGACTCGGGGCACACCCCAGCAACCTGCTGATGCTTTGTCGACTCACGATGCTTCGCTGGTTCCCGTGGTTTCGCTGGCTTCCATCGCTGCGGTGTCTCCCCTGGCTGCGTTGTTTTCCCTTGCTCTGCTGGGGTACTGGGTTCGGTCTTGCTGCAGAGATCCACGGACTTCAGACCTGCTGGCGCAGAGAAGCTTTGCAAACCTCTCGATCCCATGAAATCACAACATCCCATGAAATTCAGGTGATCACGGATCACAACAATGTCACCGACACGGAGTTTGGGATTCACACCGCCGGCCGCATTACTAACGATCAATTGATGGGCGCCAAGTCGAGCCATCAGCCTGACGGGGAACGTGATCTGTCGATTGGACCAGCCCTCATAACGATGAAAGCGACCCGCCATCGCAATGACCGGCGAATCCTCAATGGATCCAAAAATCAATTCACCCCGATGCCCACCTGCAGACGAGAAACCAAAACCGGGTATGTCCTCATAACTCAATACAACGGGATCAGAAATCTTGTCTGCCAAGCCTCCTAACCCACTACCAAGAATCATGGCAGTTGCAGGCTGATTGCCGAGCCGTTGGTCGCCACCCTTGGAGGTCACAAATTCGACTGCCTGTTGCAGCAGCTGACTTTCCTGATCCGCTGAATTTGCATTTGGTGACGGTGTGCCCATCAGCAATCAAGCCATCCTGGTGTGATTGAACTCTTGAATGATTCCCTCGACCACTGCAATCAACTTTGGAGTCGCCTCATTGGCAACCGCAATGATCTCCTGCACGTTCGATGGTTTCAGCGCGTCTGGCAGGCACATATCAGTCACAACACTGAGCCCGACTGTCTTCAAGCCACAGTGCACAGCAACGATCGCTTCCGGAACGGTACTCATACCGACCACATCAGCCCCAATCATTCTGAGGAACCGATACTCGGCTCGCGTCTCCAGATTTGGTCCAGCGACAGCAACAAAGACGCCTTTGTGGATATTGATGTCACGCTCTCTGGCAATTTTAATCGTCCGATCAATCCACTGCTGATCGTACGGTTCACACATATCAGGAAAACGTGGCCCCAAGCGGTCATCGTTGATCCCGATCAATGGATTATCCCCGAGCAGATTGATTTGATCTTCGATTACCATCAAATCACCAGCCTCGAAGTAGGGATTCAATCCACCGCAGGCATTACTGACGATCATCAGTTCGGCGCCAAGTTCTTTGAATACCCTGACTGGCAAAGTGATATCTTTTAGAGAATATCCTTCATAAAGATGAAAACGGCCCTCCATGGCCACGACGGGTACGCCGGCTAAACGCCCGCATACCAACCGCCCTCGATGGCTTGTCGCCGTCGAGGTCAAAAAATGTGGAATGTCCTTGTAGTCGAGTGTGGCTTCGACCTCAAGTTCCTCGACGATATCTCCCAGCCCGGTTCCCAGAATGATACCGGCCTTGGGCTTGTCACTGAACTCTTGACGAATTTTAGCACAGGCTTCTTGAATCTTGTCGTAAAGATCGAGCATAACTTTTCCTCGAGGTTATTGCAGACAGTTCCTATCATAGCGCCGTGAACCCGCATCCGCGACCGCCCAGTGATGCGTTAAAACATAGAAGTTTGAATTCTGTTGTAAGACCGGCTTTTGAAATGCAATCAGCTCCGCAAATCTGAGCACCGAAATCCGAGACGTCCGTCCTACTGCCTTTACCGATTGTTTATGACTACCCCATCTCCTGAAGTTTTTGAAAAACTGGCAGCCTTTTACCTCGGTCGCGACTACGATCTCGCAAGCCGTCAATTGACCGACGATCTGCTCATGTACGATGCAAAAGACCTCTGTACACATGCGATGTGCGTTGGCATGACCGGTAGCGGCAAGACTGGACTGTGTATTTCATTGCTGGAAGAAGCAGCGCTCGATGGAATTCCCATCATTTGCGTTGACCCCAAGGGGGATCTGGCGAACCTGCTACTGACATTTCCTGATCTTGGCCCGGACGATTTCCAGCCGTGGCTGGATGAAGGTGAAGCCACACGAAAAGGTGTCAGCGTAGAACAACTGGCAGCCGACACAGCCAATCAATGGCGTGACGGGCTAAAATCCTGGGGACAGGATGCCGATCGCATTCAACGGCTCAAAGATGCGGTCGACATTTCGATTTATACGCCAGGCAGTAACATTGGTCTGCCAATGACCGTATTAAAAAGCTTCGATGCTCCACCCGCCGAGGCAAGAGATGACGCGGAACTGTTGGGTGACAGGATCACCGGTGCGGTTTCCGGGCTGCTGACGTTGATGGGGATTGACGCCGATCCCATGACGTCATCTGAGCACATCCTGCTGTCCTCCATTTTACAGAAGCAGTGGAAGGAAGGAAAAAACGTAAGCATCGGTCAGCTGATCCGACTGATTCAAAAGCCACCAATCGATCGAATTGGAGTCGTTGACCTTGATTCATTCATGTCAGCTGATTCCCGCAACAAACTCGCCATGAGACTCAACAATCTGCTGGCCTCACCAGCATTCGCCTCTTGGATGGAGGGTGATTCGCTGTCGATCAAAAACATGATGCAGACAGCATCTGGAAAACCTCGGATCACGATTCTGTCGATCGCGCACCTCAACGACAATGAACGGATGTTCTTTGTCACCATTCTGCTCAATGAACTCCTTGCGTGGGTTAGAACACAGACCGGCACAAGCTCTCTCAGGGCTCTCTTTTATATGGACGAGGTCGCAGGCTACTTTCCTCCCGTCAAGAATCCACCCTCGAAACCACCCATGCTGACACTGCTGAAGCAAGCAAGGGCATTCGGTTTGGGAATCACGCTTGCGACTCAAAACCCAGTGGATCTCGATTACAAAGGCTTGTCCAATATCGGCACATGGTTTTTGGGACGCTTGCAAACGGAACGGGACAAAGCAAGAGTTCTTGAAGGGCTAGAAGGAGCAGCAGGCCAGGCAGGGCAGAAATTCGATCGTCAACAGATGGAACAGATACTTGCCAGCCTGGGCAGTCGTGTATTCCTGATGAACAATGTCCACGAACACCAACCTCGAGTCTTTCAGACGCGTTGGGCGATGTCCTATCTCGCAGGACCACTGGCACGAGGACAGATCAGTGAGCTCATGGCCAAGAAGAAAGAACGGCTGGAATGCACGACAACCAGAGGCAACATCGTTGCGACAGACGCAGACCACCCCGAGACGACCAGCAACGAATCGCAACCAACATCCGACACTTCCCATGCATCATCGCCAGTCGAAAACCGCCCCGCTGTTCCCGCTGGGATCATCGAACGTTTCTCCGGAACCAACCTGCGTAGCCAACCCAATGCAAAGCTGATTTATCGACCAACGCTCTACTGTGAAGGCGCGTTGCACTTCATCCGCAAGACAGCACTGTTGGATCAATGGCAGGACACAAAACATGTCGTTAATTGCACCCCCGAGTTTCCAGCAGACTTATGGGAAAGCAGTGAATCAGCCAGCCCTGATATTGACTTGCTTGAAACCGAAGAAGAAGGTTTCACCTTCGCACCGCTCCCAAGTGAACTTGTGAATAAAGGAAAGTACCGAACGTACCGGGCACAGTACAAAGAGTTTCTTTATCGGCATTGCGATGTGACACTCTACAAGTCAAATCTCGTGAAAGGCACAGCACCTTTGGGCGACGAGGCAGACGCGATGGCCTATTTCACGCAGAAATTTCGCGAAGAACGTGATGAGCAAACGGAAAAACTGCGAGACAAATACGAACGCAAACTGGAATCTGTAGAGAAGAAGATTCGAACGGGTAAGGACCGACTGGAACGGGAAAAGAGCCAAAGTCGGTCATCAATGATATCTGCCGGATCCTCTGTCATTGGTGCACTGCTGGGAGGATTCCTGGGAGGACGTCGCACCAGTGTCTCAACAGCAGCAAGAGGTGTGGGCTACGCCTCGCAACAAAGCAGTGATGTAGCAAGGGCGGAACACAGCCTGCAGCTGCTGGATAAAGACAAACAACAATTGAATCGTGAACTCGAGAAAGATCTGGAAGATTTGCACAAGAAGTACGACATCAGCCAGATCCAACTTGCTCCTCAGCAAATCCCACCCAGAAAAAGCGATTTGAAAACCGAAACTCCATTCATCGTGTGGCGACCCTGGCAACTGAAAGAAGATGGCACCGAGGCGCCCTTGGACTGGGAACACTCAGCACAACCTTCAAACACCTGATCGCGTCAAGAATGACCTGCACTACTCGATCGGCGGTCAGACG
>JAPOKD010000681.1 GCA_029977825.1 Planctomycetota bacterium
AAGAACGATAATTTGCCTTAACGATGCAACTGAAACCAACTAGAACCACTGAGCAGTTGGAAGACAAGCTTTTTGGCGATAGTTGTTACGCAGCGATACCCGCAATTCCATCAAACTGCCGGACAGATACAGAAAGCACACAGATGCCAGGATCAGCAGATGCAAATCGACGGCCCCAACCGATCCTTCGCTCTACACTGACATGACGATTTCAACTGACATTCTTGCTACTTGATCGGCATTGCTGCGTGACGGATCAAACATCCGTGCTGTGTACAACCATCCGCAATCTGCAATTTCCATCATCGTCTTCAAGCATCGTCGTTTAGAAACTTCGCCACGAACCAGGCTGTGCCCGACAGATGTGGCCGCTGAAAGACCGTGCGTCCGCGAAAAAACGAGGTGTCCGTCGAAAACACGGAACAGCAATTCCAGGGAGATCGTGTGCGTGGAACACCGGGGATCTTGCTCCGATGTGGTCTACATCGATGGCCCCGTAGTGATCCATGTCCGCGGAGCAAGAGCAGCCACAAATCATCTCGTCACGCGAACCGTGACGATTGCCAAAGCTTGACAGCTCAATTTGGCTAGAAATTAGCCACTCAAGTTAAATATTTCGAGAAAAAGGAAATACTGACGACGGCCTCTAACAACTTGAAATTGGCGGCAAAAATGGCTGAACGCGTCTGGTATCCGCTGGCCCACGAACACAAATTATGAAATTTGCATGAAGGGGGTGTGTTTTATCTCTGATGGATTTGCTACCAAATACGGCAAACAGACGGTTCTTGGTATCTGAACGAATTCTCAAATCAATTCCCGGAGCCATCGAGGCACGGCGAAGACTTCTTGCATTCCTGACGGTGGCAACTTGGAACTTAACGCACTGATTGAATTACTGTTCGGCCTGATGGGAGGTTTGGGAATATTTCTGCTGGGCATGAAGAACATGTCCGATGGAATGCAGGCAGTTGCTGGGGCAAGCCTTCGACGCTTGATCGGTTACGTCACCAACAATCGATTTCTTGCCACAATCGTCGGCATCGTTGTCACTTGTGTTGTCCAGTCAAGTTCTGTCACGACCGTGATGGTGGTTGGATTCGTCAACAGTAGTGTGATGGAATTATCGCAGGCCATCGGCGTGATCATGGGAGCCAACATTGGAACCACCATCACAGGCTGGATTCTGGTCCTGAAGATTGGCAAGTACGGCTTACCGCTACTGGGTATCGCTGCTTTCTTCTTCCTGTTTTCCAAGAGTGAGCGTTGGCGTTACTGGGCCATGGCCATCATGGGCGTGGGAATGGTTTTCTTTGGCTTGGAATTGATGAAAGACGCCTGTGCGATCATCAAGGAAACACCACAGTTCGAAAGTTCGTTCAAATACTTTACTGCAGACAATTACCTAGGCGTTCTGAAATGCGCTTTGGCAGGCTGCCTGCTGACTACGCTTGTTCAATCATCCTCAGCGACACTCGGCATCACGATTTCGCTAGCCACGCAGGGAGTGATCGGATACGAGACCGCAGCCGCTTTGGTACTGGGCGAAAACATTGGCACAACCATCACGGCATTGCTCGCCTCTCTGGGGGCAACAACGAATGCGAAACGCGCTGCCTATTTCCACATGATCTTCAACCTGATCGGTGTATTCTGGATCACCTTGATATTTGCGTGGTATATCCAGTTCATTCAAGGTCTTCTGGATGACGATGTTTCCAAGATGGTGTTAGTAGATGGGAAAGAAACTTACCCCAATACCACAGCAGCGATTGCTCTTACGCACTCGATTTTCAACATCGTCAATACGCTTCTTTTCCTGCCGTTCCTGCCTCTTTTCGTTCGGTTACTGGAACGACTGGTGCCTGCAAAGGACTTCAAGGAAAAGCCAAGCCTGACCAATCTGGACATGAGACTGCTCGAGACCCCGTTGTTGGCCATCGAACAATCGCGGAAAGAAATTGAAAAGATGTCCACAGGTTGCGAAAAAATGCTTTTGTGGATCGATGAACTTTATGATCAGGATGAAATCGACAAGAAGCTTGCAGACAAACTCATGCACCGCGAGCAGGTGCTCGACTCTGTGCAGGATGAAATAGCACAACATGTGACAAGTTTGCTGTCGAATGACATTCCACACTCAGTGGCAGTTGAAGCTCGACAACAATTCCGCATGGCTGACGAATATGAGTCGATCAGTGACTACATCGTCAACATTTACAAGTTCGATGCACGATTACGACGCGATGGCAATCGATTCACCCAAACTCAACGGGCAGGGATTAAAACCCTCAATAAAATTTCATCGGAATACCTCGATGAGGTGAATCAAGCCTTAACCGCAAACGACCCGGGCGTTGTTATCAAGACAGAAAGTGTCTCCAAGCGACTCCGAAAACAGATCAAGCAACTTAGACGGGAACATCTTTCTGACCTGTCGGAGGGGACCATTTCTCCTCAGGTCAGCGTTGCTTACCTGGCTGTGCTTAACGCGTTCGGTCGAGTGCGAGATCACATCGAAAACGTGGCAGGCGCGGTTTCTGGTGAAAAATAACCGCCACGCTACCGGGACCGGATCTGTGTTTGCCACAGTGAAGGTCCGCCACGGATCCACCACGACACTGACCCGATGAAACGACGCTGGCAGCAAGCGGGATCGACAAACCGCTTTTGCTGAAAATGACTACGCCGCCAGGTGAATCGCATCACGACACACCGTTTCGATTGAGAATTTCCTGCACACCTGCTTTGGCGCATGAGTTGACATTGCATGGTGCTCTACACCAATTGCATGATCAATCGCATGGTGTTCTACATCAATCGCAGGCGTTCGCGCCGCACACCTGACGACGCATGTGAGGCCCCCTGCGTGTCCTCTAACCGGTACGAATATGAGTCTGAAACTGACGTTTCTGGGCCTCTTTTCCAACATCTCGCCTTAATCTTTCAGTTACCGGCGTGAATCTTGTTAACGAATCTGGCTGCCTGACGGCATACTGACAGGATGGGAAAACAGAGCATGAATCGAGATCAATCCGAAAATCATCGCCGCGAGGCTTTCACACAGCACTGGATGGAGGCTGAGCCATCGGTGTCAGCCTATGTATTTGCGGTGATTTCGAGCTTCCATGATGCTGAAGATCTGGTGCAACAGATCGCACAGGAAACGGCTCGTCGCTTTGACCAGTACGATCCCGAACGACCTTTTCTGGGCTGGGCACTTTGGATCACAAAATCGCGTGTGATTGATTTCTACCGCCAACGCAGTCGAGATCGCCTGATATTCTCCGATGACTTGCTGGTTCGCCTGGGAGAAGTGATTGCAAGTCGGGAAGCTGGCCGAAACGAGCGCCGAGAGGCACTGGAACACTGCCTGGACAGCCTACCCGAACAGTCAAGGAAGCTACTGGACCTTCGATATGTCGAGAATGCTCATTCTGACATGATTGCAAAATCCGTTGGTTCAACCGCTGCATCGATCCGCGTCACGCTGACTCGCTTACGCAACCGTCTGGCTGCTTGCGTTCAACACAGACTTGCCATGGAAGAGGCAAGATGACAGACCCTCAAGAAAAAATAGATGAGTATCTCGACAGCGGATTGCCCCCAGAGGACGCTGCCTGGTTGCAGCAGTGGCTGCAAGAGGACCAGAACTTGCGTCTCCTGGCTGCCAGAGCCGAATTACAAACCGATCTCCGCCGCTCTCTTCAACGGCGTAGTCTTCAGAAGAAAGCCTTGGCTCAGGTTCGCGAATTGGCTTCCCGGTCAAATGAAACCGTGGC
>JAPOKD010000384.1 GCA_029977825.1 Planctomycetota bacterium
CCGTTTATTGCGGCGTGGCAAGTTCAGCTGATTCCCTTCAGTAACCACGGTGAGACGAACCGTGGTCGCAGGTGCGATTCAGATCAAACCATCACCGAGAATCAATCGAGATGCCTCCCTCAATTAACAAGGGTCTCCAATTAACAAGGGTCTCCAATCACGAAAGAATCACCATGTGTCCAGTTGACAGGAAATCTCATGTCATAATCCTGCTAGAAGCCTAAATCATGTCCATTCACAACGATTACAGAGAAGCAACGGGAGGTTTCGCGCAAAGGTTTCATGAAGTTACCGCAACTTGGACTCGAAGCCCTTTCCAAAGGGATTCGAACCGTTAGCATTCGTGCAGTTCACTGTCATGGATGACGACAACACTTCCCTCTGCAACGGTGAAACAGTCATGCACACAATTAAACCAGCAGTCGCGAACAGCAATTTTCTTTTCCTGTGTGACAAGAACGGCAACATCATTGGGATCATTCCTGCGACTGCCGCGTAGTCATCAACATCAATCACCCATCGAAGTGCTGACGATCACAAACGAAAGCCAGCAGAGATGATGGGTCAGTCAAAGCGATGGCATGAGCATTTC
Organism: Planctomycetota bacterium; assembly: GCA_029977825.1. GTDB lineage: Bacteria > Planctomycetota > Planctomycetia > Pirellulales > Pirellulaceae > Rubripirellula. The sequence continues at coordinate 593 of JAPOKD010000384.1, forward strand.
ATGCCTGTTGAGTTCGTCCCTTCGCTGCAAAACTGCAATCCTGATTTTCGCACCCACTATCACGGGATCATGAACCCGTTGGCTCAGGCCAGAATATCGCGAATCACGCGACCGTGAACATCAGTCAAACTTTCGTCGCGGCCCTGATGGAAGTAAGTAAGCAATTCGTGATCGAGCCCCATGATGTGCAGAATCGTTGCATGAAGATCATGCAAGTGAACTTTGTTCTCGACAGCTTCGAAACCCAGTTCATCGGTCTTTCCGTAGTTGACACCACCTTTGACACCGCCGCCCGCCATCCACATTGAAAAACCATAGGGATTGTGATTGCGCCCGGGTGCATTCTGCCCTTCGCTAAACGGCATTCGCCCAAACTCGCCACCCCAGATGACGAGGGTATCATCCAAGAGGGAGCGGCGTTCCAGGTCCGCCAGCAACGCAGCGATTGGCTGATCCACCTCGGGAGCATGTTTGCCATGGTTCGATTCGATCCCGGCATGAGCATCCCAGGTTTCTTCCAGATGTCCGCCGCCAGAATAAAGCTGAATGAATCGAACCCCCCGTTCGACGAGACGCCGAGCGATTAAACAGTTGCGTCCATACTCGTCGGTTGGCTGTTTTCCAACGCCATACATATCAAGCGTTTCGCTTGTTTCTTGAGAAAGGTCAACAGCCTCGGGAGTAGCCGATTGCATGCGATAAGCCAGCTCATAACTATTGATTCTGGCCGCCAGATCTCTTCCGCCACCATGTTCAGTAAAGTGCTGCTGATTGAGTTCGGCAAGCAGATTGAGTTGCTCACGCTGAGCCTTGCGTGAGATGTGTTCAGGGCCACTCAAATCCAGGATTGGATCACCTGAAGAACGAAACAAAGTCCCGGAATAAGTCGCAGGCATGAACCCGCTAGCCCAGTTGGGTTGCCCGCTAATGGGGCCACCACGCTTATCAAGCATAACGACATAGCCGGGTAGATTCTCGTTCTGTGTACCCAGACCATAAACCGACCAACTCCCCAATGAGGGCCGTCCAATCTGGGTCTTGCCAGTATTCATGGCGACGAGAGCAGAACCATGAGCGTGACTATCGGTGTGACAGGAATTCAACACACATAACTTGTCGGCATGCTTGCGAACCTCTGGAAAGTAGTCTGAAACGAGCAATCCGCTCTCGCCGCCCGGTCTGAATGGACGCCAAGCAGGAGTGAGAAATCCTACCTTTCGCCCACCTGAGTTGATGTAGGTCTTATCGGCGGGAAGGTTTTTTCCCGCGTACTTTTGGAGTTCAGGCTTGTAGTCAAAGGTATCGACCTGAGACGGAGCCCCATTCATCGTCAAAAAGATACATGACTTGGCTCGCGGCTTGTGGTGACCTTTTTCGTTATCACCCGGATTGGATGAGGGCAATTCCTCCGCATTTGCATTCGAGTTCAGGAACGAATCACGCGCAAGCAAATCACTTAGCGCGACGCCCGTAAAGCCACAACCCATTTTCCAAACAGCTTCACGTCGCGACAGCCCACATGGGAAGCGTTGTTTGCTATTCATGAATCACCTTAATCTACAAACAGGAACTCATTTGAATTCATTAGCACGTGACAAAGTGATGCCAGTGCCAGGGACTCTGGATCCATTCGCTTCGGTGCGTCCTCTTTGTGTAGCAAAACATCATAATACTCAGCAACTTCCGTCTCTACTTTAAGCAACTCACGATCGGACAAGGCCCGATCATAGACACGAATTTCAGCCACGTGCCCTTTCCAGAATTCACCATTAATATTGCCCTGCTGCCCTAGCACCCAAGCAGTATCAAGCCGCCGATCAGGCAAGGAATTTGCTGTTTTTAACAATCGCCCATTCTGGAACACGGAGGCTGAATGCGGGCCATTAACAGCAGTCAAAATAAAAGGCTCGGCGCGTTTCGACACTTGCCCCGCAGCTCCAAATGCATCGCTAAACCGAACGGTATTTTCGGAAGTCAAACCAAGGAATACCGACTTGGTTGAGTTCCCGGCACCCCCGTTCCAGTTGGACAACAGCGTTCGATGCCCTGAACCATCACCATCTCGAACCACACAAACAATTGTACAAAGTGGACCGTCAAGCACCTGCCCGGCAATTTCCATAAACTGACCACTGCCATTAAAGTACAAAGCTTGCCTATTCCCCATTCCATTCGGGATCAGGGTCGGACGAGCATCAGGATTTGACTGTCTGGCATGATGGTGGTGGCCTGATAGATCCGTGATCGACTCGACCGCGAATCGCTTACCATCGGCCGTGACCGCATTTTCTGCTTTCAGGTTAAGAACGAGCGAGTCATCAGTCTGCTGCAAAACGCCTTCCCGGTCGTGTTGCAATCGTACACTGCGTTCAGGTTCCGCAAATATCCTGTTCTGCGTCGCCACATGCTCGATCGAACTCTGCAATTCCACGGCTGTAGGCTGACGTTTCAGGACGTAGCTCCAAGCAAGTTTCACTTGCTCGGGAATTCCGTCGACAGAATTCCTGATAACGCTCGCAAGTTGTTCGCTGCGGTCATGCACAAAACGATTATTAAGAAGCACTAATGCCTGCGTTGGCACAATCGTCACATTCCGCTGTCCGCACGACAATGTAGGCTCACTCAGATCAAACGTCGTCATCATCGGCGGCAATAATCCACGCTTCAGATACATGTACACACTTCGCCGATTCTGAAGCTCCTCAGGAGAAGCTTGCCAAGCTGTTGATTTTCGGGACAAACCTTCCAACGCTTCCGGACTGACACTGGCTTTGAAGGATTCCCCACCTTGTTTCAGATCGAGCTCACCTGTCACCTCCAGCAAGGTATCCCGCAATGTTTCAGCATCAAGGCGACGACGTTCAGCATGCCACCACAAGCGGTTGTTTGAATCGATCTGTTCAAGCTCACTCAAGCGTGGATGAAAAAATCCCTGCTGCCACGTTTCTGACTTTAAGATCAATTTGTGAATCGTTTTCATCCGCCGTCCACCAGCATCAAACTCTGACGCCAACCAATCGAGCAACTCGGGGTGCGTCGGTGGATCCGCCAGGAAACCAAAGTTGTTTGGTGTCCTTACGATCGCTTTTCCAAAATGGTGTTGCCACAAGCGATTGACCAGGACGCGAGACGTCAATGGATGCTTCGGATCAGTAATCCATTCAGCCAGCTGAAGTCTGCGATGCGATGTTGTTGCACCTTCCGGCGAAGGGCTAAACGTGCGCTCCAGTTCAGGAACAAAAGAAAGTGATGCAGGAACTACTTCCTCGAGTGGCTGATCTCGTTCACCATTCTTCAAACGATGCAAAGGCTCGGGGCGTGGACTCGTATCCGTCCACGCAAGCACATCATCAAAACCAACCTGTTCCGCGGTGGGCCCACCAAGCTGCTTGCTGCCTGTCAGTAGTGGCCCAGCCCAAAACGCGGAAGCCATACGGTAATAGTCTGTCTGTGTAATTGCGTCAAACTTGTGTGAATGACAACGAGCACACTTGACTGTCAAGGCAAAGAAGGTGGACGAAGTTGTATGAACAAGATCCTCCAGCCGCTCATATTGATAGTCAAGCCGGTCATTGGGCTCATCGTTCCAAGTCCCCAGACGCAGAAATCCGGTTGCAATCACCGATTCTTTTGTGCGATCTTCAATTTCATCCCCAGCAAGTTGCTCGACGATGAATTGGTCGTAAGGCATATCGTTATTAAAAGCATTCACCACCCAGTCACGGTATTTCCAAGCGAACGTTTTTTCCTGGTCCCGTTCATAGCCACTGGTATCCGCGTAGCGCGCAAGATCGAGCCAGTGCCGCGCCCAGCGTTCTCCATACTGCGGCATCTGCAACAAACGATCCACCAAGTTCGACCACGCATCTGGTGATTTGTCTTTTTCGAAGGCACTGATGGCAGCCTCACTTGGTGGAAGCCCGATAACATCGTAATAAAGTCTTCGAATGAGCGTTCTGCGATCGGCGCGCGGGGCAGGCATGACATTCTGTTTTTCAAGCTCTGCACCAATGAATGCATCAATCGGGTTGTCGGGCTGCGCTCTGCCAGATAGCGTTGGTACTGCCGGCCGAACCAATGGCTGAAGCGACCACCAATCACGTCCAGCTCGCAATTCATTGCTATGTTCAAAGTAATCTAGAAATCGATTCGCAGGCCACTTCACACCTTCGTGGACCCAACGCCGAAAAAGCTCGATTTCTGTTTCGGGAAGCTTCTGTGATCTTCCTTGTTTTTGAGGAGGCATCTCGCCCGATACAATGCGTTCCAGCAGATAACTGGCGGATGGACTTTGGAGGTCCACAGCATCACCGGAATCGCCACCGGCAACCAACCCCTCTCGACTGGTCAGCAAGAGACCACCAGCAGGATCTTCACCCTGATGGCACTCGACACACCGTTTGATCAACAAAGGTGCGATTCGCGTTTCAAAATCAATGACCTCGAATTGTCGTTCTTGAGCGTTGGCTGAAACGCATAACCCAAGCAGACACCCGATGAAGCAAAGACCTGAGGTGAGACATACATCAAACACAACCGCAGCTTTCTGCAACGATTCAGACTTGGTATTTCTTGCAAATGGATTCAATAACATCAATGGCCTCACCGTGATCTCAAGATCCCAAACTGGCGGTTTTTTTCGGGATCAAATGAATTCGACCACACAGGAATCATCAGTCGGAACGCCTCACCAAACAGGGACTGCGGCATCAAGTGGAGCTAGCTTGCCGAGTTACACATTGTCAACTCTACTCTAATTCCTCGAGGTCGATATCTCTCCACATCAATATACCGAAGTCCTGAGCTCAACTTGGTCTTCGTCATGTCTTCGGTCCTTGGAAGAAAGACCAGCGTCCGAAAACAGAAGGATTTTACCAGTCCTCGAACCGACCCGCAGCGGCGACTGACGCACCAATGGCCATAGGAACTCACCTTGTCGATACCGCTGCAGAATAAAACTGCGACAGCCACCCGGACCAATGCAACTACCGCAAGAATGCCATACGGCGAGGCCCAGCGATACAACGAGGCTCAGCGATACAACGGCATTTTATGTCAAAACACCTCCCACAAACCGACAAGCAATCAACACCGGTGCTGTATCTCACTATAGCTGACGCCACATCACCACGTTCATGTGTTTCTTGTTGTTAGCAACTGTGAGGCACTGCAAACTCAAGTCCGGGCCAGTAAAACCAG
>JAPOKD010000605.1 GCA_029977825.1 Planctomycetota bacterium
ATTGCCACGTTCGATCTTTACTGCTGGGCCAAAAGACGCCGGTGTTCCGAACCATGAACCCCCGGCTTGGCAGAACATAATCGACTCTCATCTGACGGTCCTTGCCGAAACTCGCGGTGGCATCTGACTTCTTTTTGTCAGTTGATTCATCAGCGCCGAGGCTGACAGGTTTTGTGTCATGCAGCTTGTTGTTGCGTAGCAAAGATTGAATGGCGGAACGACGACTGTCACCAGATTCAGGATCAGAGTTGAGATCACCGGCGATGACAAATAGTGCCTTATCCGGCAGGCCACCTGCTTGACCGTCATCATCAATCAGATAGCTGGCCGAAGGTCCTGTAAGATAATCTGTCCAGAACCTGATCTCGTCATGGTTGCGGCACCCATTGTGATCATCGGCACCGTCAAACACCGGGGGTGTGGGGTGACTGGCCAGCAGATGAATCATTTTTTTTCCCACGCGAATTGGGATATCAATATGATTCTTGCTGGATAATCGCAACTGGTTCCAAACTTTGTCGGTGTAATAGGGCTTGCCAGACTCTGGGAATGTTGGTCGCAACGCATTGGGTAATTGCGACCAACGGTAATTCTGAAAGGTTCGTATTTCAGTTTCGACAATCGGAAATCGGCTATAGACAGCCATGGCATACTGGCCGGGATAGACTCCGTATCCCCAAGCATCGTTTGCATCGTTTGATTTGCCGTTGCCGTCAAGATCCAGCCTGCTGGGCTGGCCAGTATTGCTGGGGATCGTATAACGGTACCGATAGTTGATCGCAGTCAATCCATTTTGACCAATTGCCAAATACTCATCACCAAAAGCATTCATGGCCAGGCCCTGGTCGTCGTAGTCAATTTCGTTGACGAGCAGTATGTCCGGGCGGGCTGACTGGACGATGGATGCGAGGTCAATGGCCTGTCGGTTCTTACCACCGCGGAGTTGAGCGAGCACTTGACCGGTCTGCTTACCGTAGAGAGACACATTGAAGGTAGCAATTCGGACTATTTGGTTATCGGTTCCAGTCTGGACTTGCGGCGGATTCTGGGCAAACAATTCTTGATGTAGCAAGGTCGAGCAACTGGCGGTCAGAAGGATGGCCGCGATCACTGGATATCGCGTGAGGCGGAAGTTCATGGATGATGAGAATTCATAGGGGATTGCCTGAATAAGGGAAACCGCTGAAAGTTGAACAACGTCATAATCAATGGATCCCGTCATTCTTAGTGTATCACTGATGAAGAATCTGGTCTCACTCCCATCGCATGAATTGCACCGATATCTGGGCGCCCGGTTGGTATCTGAGTCGAAAGTCGAATTCTGTGTCTGGTCACCGACGGTAGATTGTGTCCACATTTACCTTGAAGACAGGGAGGGTGAAGAACCACTTGCACTTGAAAAAAACGATGGTGGCTTCCACGTTGGGACGATGAACGGTGTTGGAGTGGGTACCCGCTATTACTGTTCGTTTGATGGTGGACCCCTGAGACCAGACCCCGCCTCACGCTATCAGCCCGCTGGAGTTCATGGCCCGAGTCAGGTTGTTACCCGCGATTTTGCTTGGACTGATTCGGATTGGCAGGGGGTGCCGCGCGATTCACTGGTGATCTATGAGCTTCATATCGGAGCTTTTACAGAAGCAGGAACCTTTCTTGCTGCTGCTGGAAAACTTGACGAGTTGATTGACCTTGGTGTCACGGCGATCGAATTGATGCCAGTCGCTGATTGTGCGGGCAGGTGGAACTGGGGATATGACGGAGTGTGCCTGTTTGCTCCCAACCGAAATTATGGAACAACCGATGATTTGAAGTTCTTGATCAATGCTGCCCATGCCAGGGGTTTGGCTGTGATCCTTGATGTGGTCTACAACCATTTAGGGCCAGAAGGCAATTATCTGGGTGAATCTGGTCCCTATCTTTCAACACGCCACAGTACGGTGTGGGGATCCGCCCCAAACTTTGATGACCCGGATCATGGATTTGGACTCCGCAGATTCTTTATAGCCAACGCCATGAATTGGTTGGAAGAATATCACTTTGATGGTCTGCGAATCGATGCGATCCACTGCATGAAAGATGACAGTGATTGTCATGTGGTCACCGAACTCAGCCAGGTCGTCCGTTTCTGGTCAAAGCTTGTCCAGCGACCGACGATGTTGATCGCGGAGACAAATGTGTTCGATCCTGAAATGTTAAGCCCGTTTGCTACGGGGGGGTCTGACTTCGATGCACAATGGTGTGACGACTTTTTGCACAGCGTTTTTGCAGTGGTTCGGCCTGGTGAGCACCTTTGTCATCGCAGGTATGAAGCAGGAACAGATCTGGATCAAACGCTGCGATGGGGATATGTCCACGAAGGAACCCTTCGCGAAGAAAGAGGCAGGGTCGATCCTGGTGTATCCACCGATGTTGGCGGGCTGATCTATTCCATACAGCATCATGATTTCATTGGCAATCATCCACTGGGCAAGCGGTTGCATCAACTCACCAGTTCCGAAACCCAACGGGCAGCATCTGCCTTGCTTCTCCTGTCTCCTGCGATACCCATGCTGTTCATGGGGGAAGAGTTCTGTTGCGAAAATCCATTCCAGTTCTTTGTCGATTTTGGTGATCATGATTTGCGCACCGCCGTTGTGGAGGGTCGGAAACGAGAATATCCCCAGCATGATTGGTCGACGGGCAGGTTGCCCACTGATGCTGCCGCATTCCACGATTCAAAAATTGGGTCTGTGTTGAATGGTGATGTAGAGATGCGGGCCTGGTATCGGGATTTACTAACGCATCGAAAATACTGGATTGGCAGCGGAATCTTACAGCAGGAAAATCTGATTGTGGACAGTTGTCTGGACAACGGGATCTTTGTTTTGCGTTATCAAAGCCCGGTAAGTTGTGTGACCGTTGCTGTGCGACTTTCGGTTTTGCCCCATCGGGATGATGTCTGTGAGTTTACCGCAAGGGGAAAGTTGGTCATGGATTCGTGTCCAGATCGCACGTCGTTGTTACAGCTGTTGCCGAACCATGCAAAAGTGTTTTTGCAGGAAATCACCTGAACGGAAGGATTGGTCTTCCCATGCAAATCAATGGCGTTCCTTGTATCTGCCGGGAGGGCCTCAAGATGCTAAGGTGTTTCTTTTTAGCTGCAGGAAGTCATGGGTCAATTAACGCAGGGTTCTGCATGAGTAATACAGCGGCGCGGTCTGTCCGGTTGCTGGTGGCAAGCGTGCTACTCGTAAAAGTCAGTACGCTGAGTGCCGCGGTTGCACCGCGAACGATCGACCAGTTACGTCAGGCAGATCTGATTGTGGTTGGTGTCATTGAAAAGGTGACGGTCGAGTCAGAGCGATCCAGAGTTGAACAGGGCTTTGGTAACTATGATTGGGGCATCTATTTGACGCTCAATGTGGAAAAAGTTCAGAAAGGTGATTATTCCGAATCAGAGATTGAGGTCCGCTGTTTTCGTATTAAATCTCGACGGAGTGCAGCTGAATATTTGTCGGTCTTTGGGCATGACCCTGTTCCGGGGGGTGGTGCCAAGGTGAGGGTTTATCTGGATCGCATTGGATCCGACTGGGAAGTGGTTGTCCCCAACGGTATCACGCCGCACGATGCCGATACGGACGAAGCCGTCTGGTCTGCTGGCAGTTTTGGCGAGGCCACAGAAGTAGTGGGGTTATCAGGTCTGATGTACACCTTTCTGCTGCCGCTTGAGGTCTGGGGGCTGTTGTTTTTTGTGTTCCTGCCCATCATGTACGGTACCTTTCGTTTTGTGCGGCATTTTCGCCCCAGTCAGGGACCCGATCAAGATAAACGTGAGTCATCGGACTGACAGATGCGTCATTTCTGGTAGCGAACGCAGAGGCCGTTGCATCTTGGTGCTGCTGCGTTAGTTACGCTTGGAGAGTCATGGTCTGTTAAGCCGTGTTACGTTGACAGTTTTCAACACATGCATTGAGGTGGGCGTGGAAATCCCGGGACATTGACGACAGATGATGCTTCAGTCAGTTTTGATTACCTGTCCAGCAAGTGTCTGGATTGCATTGTCGCAACTTCTCTGTTTTTATTATTTACGGTGAGAGGCTAATGCATGTTGTCGTGATCGGGGCAGGTGCTGCAGGAATGATGGCAGCGCATGCTGCAGCAAGTCAGCAGGCCAC
>JAPOKD010000092.1 GCA_029977825.1 Planctomycetota bacterium
ATCATCTGACCGTTCGTGGCAATAACCAAGGATTTCCCAACCCCAGGCAAGTTGAGGTGCCAGCACAGTTACTGCTTTAGCGTGTGATGCTGCGGAATTCCAATTCTGCTCGCCCAAATCCACTGCGTACTGGGAGGACAAGATTTGCTTGCGATACTTCTCAGGAATCCTCGAAACATCAAACACCCACTCCGTGATTTTGTTTCTGCCAACTGCTTCACCATCCACACCCAGGGCAGACTGCAACGCATCCACATCTGCATGGCACAGTGCTTTCAACATCAACTCGCAATGAATTGCAACCTCAGAAACTTGAGCATTCAGCAAACAAGAGGCGACCTGTTCGGAATCACGCGCTGTATTCAATGATTCTGCCAATCCATCGGCCATGTGGCCAAAGGCCCAACTGAGCAACTCGTCATCACGATCTGCGTGGTCAGTTGTTCGTGGAACCACAGCTGGAATTGCATGACGGCGAGAATCAGCCGAGATCTGCTCGATAAAACCGTCGAAGATAATCGCCTGAGCAATGTCCCGTCCCCAAGGAATCCAATCTCCGCCGCCGTGATACCACTGCACGACTTCGCTGACCTGACTGTCCTCGTCAACCCGCGCACACAACCAATCACCGGAAGTATTACCAATCAACGGAATCAGATCACAGCTCATCAGCCCTGGCCAAATTGGCTCGGGAGCATCAGACAGCAACAAAACGGGATCAACAGCACAGCAATATTCTCCAAGTCCCTCGCGTTTCCAGATCTCGGAATCGAACCAATCGATCAGCGCAGGAGAAAAAACGCACTGATATCGTTCGGCGAGACGTTCCGACCATGAATCGGAACTCAACGATTTTGGTTTAGAAGAACCAGACAAGTTGCTATGGTCACTGCGTGATGGACTGGAGCGAGAAAAACGCGATGCCAAGAGTGTCATGGACAGATAAGTCGTCGGTTACCCAACGTAAAACATGGCACCTGTACGAAAGGCTAGCGAGTTTGAAACAGCATCGGCAAGGGGAGAATCGACTTGTTTTACCTGAATCAATGAGATTGCCGTGCATGCCAAGGTATTTCGCCCACTGCTCATCAAGATACAACACGATTCACGTGCCCCAAAACGCAGGCTGGGATGTAGGAAGAGGTTACCGCCATGCTTGATGCCCGTCATGCGTCGAAGGACTCGCCATAGCGCTCAACCCAAGGTGAACCAATTTGTACGCGAGGCACAATTAGCTTCTAGATTACAACCGAAGCAAAAAAAGAACCCCCCGAAGGGGCTAGCCTGGCCTTCAAGAGCCTGGTGTGGGTTTCAAGAGACAGTCCGGGCTTCAGTCATCGGCGTTTGACAGTATAGAGCCTGCTAAAGCTTTCTGGATTAACGACCCCCTGCTGAAACATCCGGCTAAGCAGGAGATCGGATGATTGTCCTGCTTCGCATTCCTTCAATGCATCTTCAACTGCCAGCACGTATGGCACAAGATGTTGTTGCTCTGCTTGCGTTCCTGCAGACTGAAGAACTGACCTGCATTCACTGATGAACTGCTCGTTACCAGCACGATCGCAGATTTGCAACAACATTAACCCTTCGTAGAAGTCAGCCAACATCAACGTGAAAGGAATCCGTTCACGACGCAACTCGGCTGTCATCGATCGGATGCGTTTAAGCCAGTCCTCGTTGTGATCCCGGGTTAAATGGTGTATCGCCAGCAGCGTTCCGACCGTCAATGCTGCAACCCTTGCAAGCTGAACAGTGCCGCGAGGGAGTTCTCGCAAACTGGCATCAAGTTCCTGATAGATTTGCCATCCTTCTGAGTACTGTTTTCTGTAAATGCACTCCTGCACCTTCGCTACCGAAGCAAAGACGGTGAAAAGGTTGGCCGCTGGAGCATCAATCGCAAAATTTTCACAACGCGTTTGAAGTTGAGAGACATCATCCGCTCGATCCCGGCCCAGCCACGCACCTCGTCCAAAACCACCAATCATCAGTGCGAGCTGAAAAAAGTCACTACGTCTCAGTGCATCATCCGACATGGCTGATGTGACCTCAAACAACTCATCCCAATTGCCAAGAAACCAATTGGACCAGACATCAAGCCACAGCAAATGAGCTCCCTCGAACCCACTCTCACCCGTGACGTGTTGAAATTTTTCAAAGCTGGTACGAGCAGGATGTACAACATGAGACCAGCGACAGGAAAGGGCATGCGAATATGCAATCCCCGACCACCAGGCAGCTGAAACCTGATGACTCCGCAGTTGCTCAACTTCAGGTCGGATCAAGGCCAACGAACTCTCTGCCTGATCACGCATCTTGCCAGCTTCATGACACTTGAAAACCGATTCAACGATCAGCGCTTCCACCTCCTCAATTCTGTTACCACACTTCTTGGCCAGTTTTGAGTAAACAGTGCACAAGTCATAAGCGTAGACAGGGTCAAAGAAAGTCATGGGGCGCATAAGCATCATGCACATGCGCAAGCGCTGTCGGTCCAGTGTCATTGAAGTCTGATCACTGGACTTGGGATCAACAAAAACGGTATGCCGCAATGGTTTCAGTTTTTTCCCGCGGCACAGGATGCTTTGCAGAGCATCATAAAGTGATTTTGCCTCCAGCAGGATCCAGCCTCCGAGTCCTCCACGTGCCCAGACATGAGTTTTTCGCGAGTTTCCGGGCACAGGGGCTTTGAGCATGACCGCCAATTCATAAACCTGATCATCGATGGTTTCCAATCGCCCGCATCTGAGCAACAAACTGGTTGCCATCAACCGGCACTCAATCGATTCATCGCCATCGACCAGTGTTGCCAATTCCTGGTAATACAGTGACGCCTCAACAGGCAACATGGCGGCCGCATAACAATGCGCGGCCTTGCGAAGGTATATCACTTTCTGTGAATCATCCACATGAGCGATGACTTGACCATACCATCTACCAGCCTCCGTCATCGCGAGTCGGCGTTCAGCATCCTGTGCGGCAGCAATGGCGTGAGGGACGGCAAGCGATGGCTTGTTTGCGGCAAAAAGGTGTCCAGCAATCCGGGCAGCAAGAAGAGCTGCATCCTGGTGCTTCATCAACAAAGCAGCCCACGCCTGATGTGCCAACTGCACATCAGGCGTGGGAAGATTCGAAATCAGTTCGCCCGCGACACGGTCATGAAAAATAGTAATGCACTCTCCGCCAGTTGCCTCGTCAATGACAAGACCCTGCTGTGACAACTCAGAAATTGCGACATCGACCGTTTCACCCTGGCAGGTCAGCTCACCCAATTGCTGGGTAGAAACGTAACCACCTGATGTCACGACATAGGTAAGTATTCCTCGAGCCTCGTCACTGAGACGCTCCAAACGCTGCTTCCAAATGCGATCGAGACTGGGCAAAGCACTCACGCCACCATCAGTCAAATTCGCCACCGCTCCACCGGGGCGTAATTCATCAGTCAACTGTTGCAAGCGAAGTGGGCTTCCCTGAGCAGACAGCGCCAATTCGTTAAGCATCTCATCATTGATGTCAACATTCCAACGATCCGCAGCCCGCTTGATCATTGCCAGCGATTCTTCAAGATTCAACGGATTCAAGGCGAGTGTATGCGTTGCTAACGCCCGTTGGGGATCACTCTCTTCCAGCGAGGCAGTAATGATTCCCAGACCAGCATCACCAACCGCTGACTGCAGCTGGTCAAGTAGATTCAAGGTATCGCGATCTGCCCACTGAGAGTCGTCAATGACGAGAAACAGTGGACCAACCTGCCGCAACTGCTTGGTCAATCGGATCGCTGCTTTGAATTTGTCCAACCCTACCGAAGGTGTCTCATTGAGGGACACGCGCATGTTGGGCTGCAGAACATTTCCAAGTACCGGAAACACACCCTTCAACAATTCTACGCTGACCGGATCCAACTGCATCACTTCGCGGTCGTCCAGCATATAGCGATTGGCGACAGCATCGCAGATCTGGTCAAAGGCCTGCAGCGGATGGTCCTCCCGCAATCGGCATCGAGCCCGAAACACCTGCCCCCAGTTTTTCCCTTCAATGTAATCAACAACTTCGTCGAGCAAACGCGTTTTACCAATTCCTGCCGGACCGGTAATGTGGAAGCGTCCCAATTCCCCGTTGAAAATATCCTCTACCCAGTTGAATAGTCTGCCACATTCGTTACGGCGTCCAATCAGCGATTCCTGCTTATGCCAAGAGACGGAGTGCGTTGCGGGCATTCCCAGACGTGACAGGCCCATTGCGGTTGGACGATCACATGGTTCCTGTTCCAGCATTTCGCGACAGGCGTCGAGTATCACACCTGGAACAGAATCAGGCAGGGTTCGAATCGCCGCCTCAATCTGCTCAGCATCTGCACGCTGGTTCTCTCGTGATCGCTCTAGACCTGCGTGCTGATGTTTTGATCCCGACTGCAAGTCATAAAGAGCTTCAAGCATCGAAATACCAAGACTGAAAATATCACCCGCCGGCAGGTACTGTTGTGCACAAATGACTTCGGGCGGGAAAAAGTGGGGCGTTCCGACCAGAAAGTTGCTTCCACCCCCGATACTGCGATTCAAGCCAAACGATTCCACTAAACCGTAGTCAATGATCCGTCCTCTGCCGGTTTCATCCACCATCAGATTGTCAGGCTTGATGTCGCGGTGTAGCAACTCATGAGAATGCATCACATCAAGCCCGGCAGAAAAATCTCTCAGCAACGACAGCAACTGTCGGTACGCCTGCATGGGCTTCAGTTGACGATACTCCCTGATCGCCTCACTGAACGTGATGCCTTTCACCTCTTCCATCGACAGTGCGATGTTGGAACCGAGTTGGTAAATACGATCCACCCGCAGCAGGTTGGGGTGAGCAATCGGCATCATGCGCCGGAACCCCAACTTATTTCTCAGCAATTCGTCCGGAGAGCAACTTTTCAGCAACTTCAGAGCGCAACGCCGCTCAGTCTTGGTATCGAAAACACGGAAAACAACCCCGCTGCTACCACTGCCAAGTTTCTTCTCCAACAGGAAACCATCCAGACAATCTCCCTCATTCCAAGGGGAAGGGCTGGCTTTGGAACGCTCCAGCAGCGTTTCCTTGGCATTCTGGATCCGTAAATTCGTTTCCTTGCTCGGGTCACGAAAGATTTCATCGTGCATGAAAGACACTACGCCCACGTCTGCAGAAAACCGACAATGCCGATAGTCCGATGTGAAGAGACTAAAACTCAGTTTTTACACAGCCGGAGAAATCAACGTCCAATCGGGCGACCAGCCGCTAAACTCACAGCGTTTATGGTCGCAAAGTCCGGCGTCCCGGCAGATTTCCCAACACGCTCATTAGCCGTCGCTGTCCCCGCCAGTATAAGTGCGCTGTGCGGCTCATGGTACACAAGTTTCCATGTATCCATGGCTGATGGATCCCATTCTCGGGTCTCTGCATGGGACTGCCGTTCTGTTCAGACAGCAGCCATGCCCCCCATCAGAGCCTGATCTCGAGATTCCAGATCTCTAGATCTCCACTTGAATACCACCGGCAGCATCGCTGCGGCGACAGGCATCCAGAATTCTCTGTGTCTTAATTGTCAACTCGGCGTAACTGGCATCCAATCGTTTGTCCGTGACACAATCGCCAAACGTTCTCACCATGTTGACTTCTGAAGAATTTGGCTCGCCAGAGGCATATTCATGAACGGCCTTCCGATCACTGTGCTTACGGAAGTTCCAACGGCAATTATCAATGTCCAATACGTGTTCGTGTTCAGTCCATGCAGCCTCGGCATCATAGAACGGCAAGACGAAATCATCGATGGTCAAGTAACCATCGCTGCCGGACAGTAAAACCGTCTGCTGGTTGCTCGTCAGGAATGAACAATAAAACGCCGCCGACAACCCGTTGGGGAACAGCAACTCAGCAGAAAATTCTCCCGGCACATCTCCCTCGGAATCCTTGCCCTGCAACGGCGTGATCGTCCGCGCTGTCACGTGAGTTGGCATCTGCAAACCAGCTGCCCACAGTGTCATGCGGATACAGTACCACCCCAAATCGCCGAGGCATCCATGAGGCTCGAGAACTGAATCGGTGCGTATATTCGACTGCTGAAATGAGCTATCTCCACTGAAAGAAAAGTGAGTGCTGATTCTTCGCAGCTTGCCAATAACACTTTCAGTTTTCAGCACTTCACGGATATCAGCCAACCTTTTACTGTGATCGAACATGACGCCATCCATGAACTGAACGCCGGCCTCGGAACACGCATCAACCATGGCTTGCGCGTCTTCCAAATTGTTGGCAACGGGCTTTTCAACCAGCACATGCTTGCCAGCCTTTGCTGCCGCCAAAACCCATTCTTTCCGCAAACCAGTCGGCAGTGGAATGTAAATCGCATCCACATCCTCACGCTCAAGCAATTCAGCGTAAGAACCGACTGCAGTAACATCCTGCTGCTGAGGAACTTCAGCCATACACTCGTTAATGAACGCCTGAGCCTTTGCCACCGAACGACTCGCAACCGCAGAGACTCTGCCGTTTCCGCAAAGCTGCACTGCTTTCCAATTCTTTCTGGCTATCGCGGCCGTACTCAAAAAACCCCAACGACACATAGCACCAGTCATCACTCTCGCCTATCAAAAAAAAACACAGGAAAGCCATCATTAGTCGGCAAGAGGATAGCAAAATTGGCAAGGATTGTCGGGGGTAGAGGGGGACAAACAGGCAAGCTAGTGAATCCGCAACGCAACCACCGACTGCAGACTATGGCACTTAGGTGTTTCACGCCGGTGTCAGCGGGGTGCACACAGCCTTCCAAGAGCACCCGCAAAATTCTCGTCACAGGCAAGCTGCATGTCAAAAACCCGCTCAATCACTGGTGCTGTACAAACTCTTACTGGCCACCGCCTCAGTATGGATCGGATTACTCCCCAAAAAAACAATTCTCTACTCTGGACGGCTGCAAACAGGCCAGATGCGACTAGACTCGGAAACCTAGCAGGGGACAACAGATAATGGCCTAGTCAGCGACTCAGGCTGTAACGTAAATGAAGATGTGTAGTTCCATCCCTCTTTCGACCGACCCGACATGAAGATTTGCTGCATTGGTGCTGGTTACGTTGGCGGCCCCACCATGGCCATGATCGCGAAGCAATGTCCAGACATTGCCGTCCACGTTGTTGATCTGAATCAGGAGCGTATCGATGCTTGGAATTCTGATCATCTGCCGATCTATGAACCGGGGCTCGACGACGTCGTCAAGGAAGCACGAGGCCGAAATCTGACGTTCTCGACTCGCGTGGATGACGCGATTCAAGAAGCCGACATCATCTTCATCTCAGTAAATACTCCCACCAAGACCTTCGGGATTGGTGCGGGTCGGGCAGCCAATCTGGAATTCATTGAAAAATGTGCCCGACAAATTGCCAAGAATGCCACCGGCCACAAGATTGTGGTCGAAAAATCCACGCTCCCAGTCCGCACTGCTGAGGCAGTGAAACGCATTCTCAGCAGCGAATGCAGCGGCGCGACGTTTGACGTATTGAGCAACCCGGAGTTTCTAGCCGAAGGAACAGCAATCGATGATCTGCTGAACCCTGATCGCGTGCTCATTGGAGGCGAGTCCGAGGCAGCCATAGAAACTTTGTGCTCGGTATATGCGCGCTGGATCCCACGCGACCAGATTTTGACGACCAACTTGTGGAGCAGCGAACTGTCCAAGCTCACGGCGAACGCTTTTCTGGCTCAACGTGTTTCCTCAATCAACGCCATGTCCGCGCTTTGTGAGGCAACAGGTGCTGACATTGATGAAGTGGCACGAGCAATCGGAAGCGATTCCCGCATCGGCCCCAAATTTCTGAAAGCGTCGATCGGCTTTGGTGGCAGTTGTTTTCAGAAAGACATTTTAAATCTCGTTTACCTGTGCGAACACTTCGGATTACATGAGGTCGCAAACTATTGGGAACAGGTCGTTGTAATGAACGACTATCAAAAGCGACGTTTCTCTGAGGACATTGTGAAGACGATGTTCAACACTGTATCTGACAAGAAAATTGGCATCTGGGGATTCGCGTTCAAAAAAGACACCAATGACACACGTGAATCGGCAGCGATTTACGTCTGCCGTGACCTGCTACGGGAACGAGCACGACTTTGCATTCATGATCCGCGCGTTCCTGAAAAACAAATCCGGCAAGAACTGATGTCGGCCTGCACTAACATGAGTGGACACCTGACAGAGAAAGATCGTTGGCTGGTCGAAAACAATGTCAGCGTTGCGAAAAACTGCTACGAAGCTGCCGACGATGCTCACGCGATTGCGGTACTGACAGAATGGGACGAATTCAAAGAGATCGACTTTCAACAAATTCACGCCTCCATGCACCGTCCGTCTTTTCTTTTCGATGGCCGCAACTTGCTGGATCAGGAAACCATGGACGGACTCGGATTTGAAATGCATGCAATCGGTAAATCTCACAACCGTAATAACAGTCCAAGCTCATAAGCCTGCCAGACAACTTCTGCCGACTACTACCTTGGTCTAATTTGTGCGAGGGTAGCATCCATGATTCGGGTAGTGCCCATCGTGCGGGAGCAGGCTGACATGTCGGACTTGCCATGCAGCCAAATCCAATCCAGGCCGCGGCCAATGGGTCCCGCAAGCGGCTGGAATACCACCTGACTGGGGAATTCTTTGCCGCACCTTGTCAAAATGGTCTCCGGAAGCGAATCTTGATGAATGCCGATCCTGACCATCGAATCGACCTGTGACGAAACTGCTGCGGCCGTGATTTCGGAAACCGGAACGGTGCTGGGCGATTGTGTCGCCACCCAAGAAGCTCTTCACGAGAAATTTCGAGGCGTGGTACCAGAGGTGGCTGCTCGTGCCCACCTTGAACGAATATTACCGGTGATCGATTCTGCCATGAGTCAGGCCGACCTCACTCATCAGGATATCACCGCAATCGCAGTTGCTGATCGTCCCGGATTAGCCGGCTCGCTGTTGGTGGGCCTGGTTGCGGCAAAAACACTGGCAGTTGCATGGGAAAAACCACTGGTCGCCGTAAACCATCTGCATGCTCACTTGTACGCCTGCCAGCTTGCAAGTGACCGCAACATTTATCCCTGCGTCGGGCTCGTCGTGAGTGGTGGTCATACCAGCCTTTACCATTGCCGGGATCCGATTGATTTAGCATATCTGGGTGGAACCATTGATGACGCAGTTGGTGAAGCGTTCGACAAAGTGGGTGCCATGTTGCAACTGGGATTCCCGGGTGGCCCTGCAGTCTCCAAACTTGCGGAAAGTGGTGACCGTAAAGCCTTTGACTTCCCACGCTCACTGAAACGGGCTGACAATTTTGATTTCAGCTTCAGTGGACTCAAAACCGCAGTTAGATATGCCATCGTGGGGCCCGGACATCAGGACTTCTCGAAAATTGAGATCACCGCACAGACCAAAGCCGACCTGTGCGCCTCATTTGAGACGGCAGCAGTCGACGTTCTGGTGCACAAAAGCGCCAGAGCTGTCAAAAAACTACAATGCGAACGACTGATTGTCGGTGGTGGCGTGGCAGCCAACGGATACCTCCGCAAACAACTGAAGCATCGCGCAATGCAGGATGGCTTTGAGCTAAATATCGCACCAATGAATCTATGCACAGACAATGCCGTGATGGGAGCGATAGCATTGGAGAAAATTAAACGGAATGAGTTCGCGTCGCTGGAGCTTGACATTACGCCGGGGTTACAGCGTGGATTTTAACTTCGATCACCCTCCTACATGCAACCAAGTTCAAACTCACAGGTTGCTGTCGCTAATTACTTGGATGGAAGCCACTTGACTAATCTGATTCTCGTCCCAACGCCCATGGAAATGGAGCAGCTTCAGGAAGTGCTTGATCCCCCCAAGCACACTGACATCGCAATGCAGTTGTGCGGTTTTGGTCCGATCGCTGCAGCCGCCCGAGCTGGTAATCTGATTTCGAGGTACCAACCCGAGCGAGTGCTTCTGGTTGGCATTGCCGGCACGTTTGACGCAATCCGCTATCCTGTTGGTTCAGCACATCGCTTCACACAGACATGCTGCGACGGAATCGGCGTCGGCACTGGCGACTCATTTATAAGTGCTTCACAACTGGGATGGAATCAATTTGAGGGTGCTGATGCCCAGCCTGAGATTGGTGACACACTGCCGTTAGACTCAGGTTTCGTCAATGGAATTCGAGCTTCAGGTACTCTACTGACTTGTTGCAGTGCATCGGACTCTGCCGCTGCTGCCGCTGCTCGCCGAAAGAGGTTTCCTGATGCGAATGCCGAAGACATGGAGGGATATGCGGTTGCCATGGCATGCAACCTGGCGGGTATTCCCCTGCAGATTGTCCGAGGCATTTCCAACGAAGTCGGTGACCGAAATCGGGAAGCATGGGAAATCGAGAAAGGACTTCAAGCGGCTGCTGAACTAGCGACCAAACTCATGCATCGTGCCTGGTTGCCTTCACCCTCCTGATTCTCAGGCAACATCGAGAAACATGCCATGTCCGGCAAGCAAGAAAACAGCAATATGATTCGACTGGGCATCTCTACATGCCCCAACGATACCTTTGCCTTCCACGCTCTTTTGAATCACTTGGTGGACTGGCATGGACTGGATTTTCAAATCGAACTGCTCGATATCCAACAATTGAATCAACGTCTTTTCGAGGGTGGCTTTGATGTCGCCAAGACCAGCTTCCACGCCGCTCTTTTACTGAGTGACCGATTCTACGTACTGCCATCTGGCTCCGCGCTCGGCTTTGGAGTGGGACCACTGCTGCTGGCAAAACAGCACGGCTTGCAACCAACAGACGAATCCCAACTCACACTTTGCCCCGGTGAACACACGACCGCCAAACTGCTGTTTGATCTGTTTCACCCAAACTCAACACAGATCGAACACTGCGTTTTCTCAGAGATCATGCCAAGGCTGAAAACGGGCGAGGCAGATTTCGGTGTCTGCATCCATGAAGGACGGTTCACATGGCAGGAAGCAGGACTCGGACTGGTCGAAGATCTGGGAACAAGCTGGGAAGAAGTCACCAATTGCCCATTGCCATTAGGAGGGCTTGTAGCTGACCAGAACTTGCCTCCTCACGTGCTCGACAGTGTTCAAGCGACGATCCACGCTTCAATCCGGTACAGCATTGACAACCCTGAATCAGCGTTACCCACCATGCGGCAATACGCCCAAGAGTTCAATGACCATGTTCTCATGCAACACGTGGAACTCTACGTGAATGAGTGGACTGTGGATTTGGGCGATGTGGGACGCGGAGCCCTGAACAAACTATCACAACTGGCACAGGAAGGCGGTCTGCTGCCATCTTCAAAACAGTCGATTTCTGTCTGGCGTTTCTAACCGTAGTCATTCGGACACGGAGCGACCTGTTTGGCACGAAAAGTTTTCCTGCTACAGTCCTAAAATGGTTACAGGCCCAGATTGCCTACGCAGTACCTTCAAAATCTGATGAACACAAAAAAACCCTGAGGCCATTAGGACTCAGGGTTTCGCGTTTCGGTTGGGTCGTTTCCACTACTCGCGAGGACGGATCGCTCCGGTCAGCCCGCTGTAATCGACGCGGTCCGTTGTGTGCCATAAAGGTTGGCCTAACTCGACGCGGCGTCGGAGAACCTCGATCTTGTCTGCGCTGCCGGCAGGGGCGTCTGTGGCCATGAACTTCTCATCCTGCTGAGGCACGAAGTCTTCGTCGTGTCCGTAGCGTAAGATGGCCTCAAACACGTTCTTGCATTGGCTCATAAGTGCTAATATCCAATTTTCTTCTAATGGGCCTCAGGTCCTACCACTTGGCCATTGCGTCTGGTCTTGGTTTGTCTTGATCTTGCGGTTCAACTTCCTTGGAACACAAGCGTTCTCCGATGTTGTGATTATTAACCTGATCGCCTATGAGTCAAGAAAATTTATGGAAACTTAGCGCGATGTGACCTGCTCCATGACGTACGAAGCTTGGAAAGCGATTGGTTTTGCCACTCCCTTTCGCACCATCATGCAGTGGGTCAAAATCGCATGCAAACAGCCCACTGGGAGCCAAGGGGGGAATTGACAACATTGGCCGATCACCATGGGAGAAAGAACAACTTGGGACCAGGATCCTCGTGACACCCCTGGCTCCAGTTGGTGGGTGCCATGCTCAATGAGTCCAGCGAAAAAGGTAGGTTGTGAATACCAGTGAGTGC